>JAGAMJ010000143.1 GCA_017624795.1 Clostridia bacterium | reverse complement strand
GTGTCAATCAACGCAAAAAGAGCTTATTCCTTCTCTCTCAATTCCTCTTGGTTGCAGATCTTGCAATAGCGCACCTGTTTTGTAACGGGTGCGCCCTCCCCGTCGGGGGCGGCGTCGTGCCAATGTCCGTAAACGTGGGTGTGATCTCCTATGTCGTAAGGAGTCGGCTCTCCCTCTCCCGCGCAGGCGCAAAAAAGGCAGAGAAATAGCGCCAATATCACCAAAATGGCGCAAAAACGGCGACACGTATTCAAAAAATCACCTCCGAAACGGTTTTTTAGTCGATCCACGGCCTTGCGGTCAATGCGATCAGCGCTTTCACGCTGTCGGGCTGATTTTTCACCCCGTATGCCGCCTTGTTCGGGTGCAGCACGCCGCACCTTGTGCAGCGGTGCAATATCACAAAACCCGCCTTTGGGTCGGGACGCGCCGCGATCGGCTCCATTCCCCCGCCGCACTCACACGCGCGGTCGCCGGGGTTGATATCCACGTGCAAGCTCCACAGGCAAAAGGGACAATGATTGCGCGAGGTCACCGAAAGCGGCTCCACCGCCTTGCCGCAGTGCGCGCAGATAAATCCGCTGTCGTTTTTTTGAAATAGCTTGGTTTCCATATTGATCTGCTGCACCTCCATATCTTTGAACAGCTTACTATGCTCTTTTGCGAGAGACTACTCATCCACCACTTTGTGGTCCCCCTTCCCTCACAAGGGAAGGCTATCAAACTTGTTACTTTCAACAATAGACGGATAATAAGAAATTTCCCAAAGTATTTATAAGCATTCCGTCTGTTGAAGAGCATTGGACACTGTCAGCCTTCCCCAGCGGGGGAAGGGGGACCGCGTTAGCGGTGGATGAGGTGTATCCGCGACAAACAAACGAAAACGCATAAACCACAAGCGCATAAGTGCTTCCCAAAATGCCCGAAGCCAAACGGCTTCGGGCATTCGTCAAGGCCTTAAAAACGATTATTTCTTTAATTTGAGCGCTTGCTTCACCTTCGCCACGATGTTCGCGGGGGTAAGTCCATACATTTCAAGCAGCGCGGGGACAGTACCCGATCTGCCGAAGGTATCGTTTACGCCAAGGCGCAGCACGGGCACGGGGCAGCCCTCGCAAACGGCTTCGGCGACAGCCGCGCCAAGTCCGCCGATGATGCTGTGCTCCTCCGCGGTGACGATCACACCCGTTTCCTTTGCCGCCTTCAAAATAATGTCGGTATCCAGGGGCTTGATGGTGTGAATATTGATCACACGCGCGTCGATACCCTCTGCCTTCAATTCCTCTGCCGCTTCCAGCGCCATGGAAACCATCAAGCCCGTTGCAACGATGGTGACGTCGCCCCCTTCTCTCATCGTCACGCCCTTTCCAAGCTCAAACTTATAATCGGGGGTATCGTTGATGACGGGTACGGCGTATCTGCCAAAGCGCATATAAACGGGACCAACGTGCTGGATCGCCGCTTCCACCGCAGCGCGTGCCTCAACGGCATCGGCGGGGTTGATCACGGTCATACCGGGGATCGTACGCATCAGGGCGATATCCTCGTTGCATTGGTGCGTCGCGCCGTCCTCACCCACGGTGATACCCGCGTGCGTCGCGCCGATCTTGACGTTCAGGTGGGGATAGCCCACCGAGTTGCGGACCTGCTCAAAGGCGCGTCCTGCCGCGAACATCGCAAACGAGGACACGAACGGGATCTTTCCCGCAGCAGCAAGGCCTGCCGCCACGCTGACCATATTGCCCTCGGCAATACCGCAGTTGAAAAAGCGTTCGGGATATTTCTTCTTAAAAACACCGGTCTTGGTCGCCGCCGACAGGTCGGCGTCCAGCACCACGAAATCATACTTTTCACCAAGCTCGGCAAGCGCCTTGCCGTATGCCTCTCTTGTTGCGATCTTTTCTGCCATCTTCACTTCCCCCTTCACATCGACGCCTTGATGTCGGCAACTGCCTGCCCATACTGCTCGTCATTGGGTGCAGCACCGTGCCAATTTGCCTGATTTTCCATAAAGGAAACGCCCTTGCCCTTGACCGACTTGAAAATGATCGCCGAGGGCTTGCCCTTGCAGGCGCGCGCGCCCGCGAACGCCGCCTCGATCGAATCGAAGTCGTGCGCGTCGGCTATGATCACGTTGAAGCCGAATGCTTCCAGCTTCTTGTCGTGAGGGGTGGGATTCATGACGTCGGTGATCGCGCCGTCGATCTGCAAGCCGTTGAGATCCAGCATCACGCACAGATTGTCCAGCTTATAATGGGCGGCAAACATACACGCCTCCCAGACCTGCCCTTCCTCGCTCTCGCCGTCGCCGACCATGGTATAGGTGCGATAGTCCTTGCCGTCGATCTTGGCGGCAAGTGCCATACCGCAGGCGGCGGAAATACCAAGCCCAAGTGAGCCCGTGGACATATCCACACCGGGGATATGCTTCATATCAGGGTGCCCCTGTAACATCGAATCGATCTTGCGAAGGCGGGGCAGCTCCGCGCAGTCGAAAAATCCGCGGCGGGCAAGCACCGCGTAAAGGGCGGGGGCAGTATGCCCCTTGGAAAGCACGAAACGATCACGATCCGCCCATTTGGGATCTGCGGGGTCGATATTCATTTCCTCAAAATACAGATAGGTCATAATGTCCGCGATCGACAGCGAACCGCCCGGATGGCCCGATTTTGCCTCATGTACCTCCTCCAGGATATCCAAACGGATCTGCGCGGCTTTTGCGGCAAGCGCGCGCTTCTTGCTTTGTTCCATGTTTTCCTCCCTCTCGGACGAGCGTCATCGCCCATTCTATTACTACTTTATTATATAGTAAAGCACTATTTCTGTCAAGACTTTGCGCGCAAGAAAAGCGGTGCGGCTTTTGTGCAAAAGCGCTTTTTTGAAGGGTGTTGACCGCCGCCGCAAGGGATGCCGCGCAGATCCTTTTTCCACTTTTTCCAAAGTTGGAAATCACCGCAAAAAACGACCGCAAAAGCGCCCCCCGCCCTCCACCGCTTTTCCACACCCCCATCGGACTTGCCTCCCCAGCAAAATCCGAGTTTTGCACAGTTTCCACAGAGTTTTCCACAGCCCGCTTGATCCCTCTTTTGTCAAAAAACGGTGCCGCCCTGCCTTTCCGCTTTTGGAAAGACAGGGCGGTTGATTTTTCATTTTCGGCGCCGCCAAAACATCAAGCTTTGTTCGACTTGCTTTGACGTCGGACAGAGATCTGCTCAGAGAGCTTCATTCCATCGGAGTCGGTGATGATGTCCGCATTCTCATAGATCGGCTGATCTCCAAGGATCGCGCATAGCTCCGCGGCGGTCGCATCGGCATCGTAGGTGGTAAAATTGAGGCGCAAAATGTTGTTTTCGCGGATCGCACCCCCCTCATACGAATCCTTTTCGTCGTGCTCGCCCTCTCGGACCGACAGCACGTGGCAAAAAGCGGGCCAGAGAATGTCACGCGGCTCTTTGCCGACGGCAAACGAGCCGGGCAGCGCGGTCAGCGCCACGTCAACGGTCAAACGCCGCTTGCCCCTATGCTCTCGGTGTATCTCGCGCTCCATGGCGATCTCGTTGATCGAGGTCACGCCGATAATCTCAACGATCATATAAGAGATCAGGATCGCCACAAAAATGGGCAGCAGGTTCTGCAAGCCCGAAAAGACCTCTACGGCGAAGATCGCCGCCGTAAGGGGCGTGCGTACCGACGCCGAGAAGAAGGACGCCATTCCGATAACGACAAGCAACGGAAAATACGCCTCGTTCAAAAGCCCCGTGGCGATCAGCACCTCGGCGGCGAGAGATCCGGTCAGCGCACCCAAAACAAGGATCGGCATAAAAAGTCCGCCCGTGGCGCCCACATCGTTGGATAGGATCACCAGCACCGCGCGCAAAAGAAGAAGCGCAAGCG
>JAGAMJ010000142.1 GCA_017624795.1 Clostridia bacterium | reverse complement strand
GCTGACCGATTCCCGCAGCTTTCTTTCCTATCCCCGCCACGAGTATTTCCGCCGCATTTTGTGCAACCTTTTGGGTGAGTGGGTGGAAAACGGCGAATACCCCGACGACGAGCAGGCGCTGCAAGCGTTGGTCGAGGGCATCAGCTATCAAAACGCAAAACGCTTTTTCGGCTTTTAAGACAAACAATAAAAGCGGCGTGCATTTCACGTGAAATGCACGCCGCTTTTTATTGTCAAATGTCAAATTGCTTCAAGGGCTTGATCGCAAGTCCTTCGTCGTATTCGCGCACCTCGCCAAGCGCAAAGAATCGTCCCTGGGCGTCGCAAAGGCGCACGCGCGTTTCGAGAGGGTGATCGGCGCCGATCTTTTTCTGATAGATCTCACAGCCGCTGCGGCAGAGCTTTTCGTAAAAGGCGGGGAGCTTGACTGCGGCAAGGTCTGCAAACAGCGCGTCAATGGGCA
The DNA here is from genome assembly GCA_017624795.1 of Clostridia bacterium. Classification (GTDB taxonomy): domain Bacteria; phylum Bacillota; class Clostridia; order Oscillospirales; family CAG-272; genus Firm-07. Next base: position 9,004 of record JAGAMJ010000142.1, on the reverse strand, counting down.
TCAGCTTTGAAAAGCGTGCTTCCTCCTCCATAGCTTCCAGCTGTTCAAGCGTGATGCTTTCTTCAAGAGAAAATTCGCCCGTTTCGGTTCGCCGCAGTGCCGCCATCACGCCGCCACAGCCAAGCTTTTTGCCGATATCGGCGCATAGGGTGCGGATATACGTACCTGCCGAGCAGCTGACTTGCAGTGCAAAATCACCGTTTTCCAGCGGATCGCAGGAAAGGGAATACACGGTCACGGGGCGGGGCGTTCGCTCAATTTCCACGCCCTTTCTCGCAAGGTCGACAAGCTTTTGCCCGCCCACCTTCAAGGCGCTGTACATGGGCGGCGTTTGCAGGATCTCGCCCTCAAAGGTCTTGGCGACGCTTATCACCTGCTCCTTGCTTGGAATGTCCCCTGACGTTTTGAGAATTTGACCCGTCACGTCCTCCGTATCGGTGGTCATGCCAAGGCGCAGAACGGCACGGTAGGTCTTTTTCTTGACGGTGAGATATTCAGCCGCCTTTGCGGCTCTGCCGACCAATATCACCAGCAAGCCCGTTGCCATGGGGTCCAGTGTGCCCGTGTGTCCGACGCGGCGCGTGCCGTAAAGCCGACGCACCTTGCCGACCACGTCGTGCGAGGTGATGCCTGCGGGCTTGTCGATCAAAAGAAAGCCCGATCGTTCCGTACTCAAAGCAGAATGTCCTCCAATTTGCGTTTGGGAACGTGATGCACGTTTTCGGCATCACGGTAATAGATCACGTTGCCCTGATCGTTGGCGTCCTCCACCACGACCTTCTCCGCGGGCGTGCCAAGCGCCAGCACAAGAAGGGGCTTGTAACGCTGACCGATAGAGAGATCGGCGCAAAGACGAACGGGATCAAAGCTGCCGATCATGCAGCCGCCAAATCCCATTTCGGTGGCGGCAAGCAGAATGGTCTGTGCGGCGATGCCGCAGTCCTTTTGTGCAAGCCCCTCGGGCGAGGTCACGTCGCTGTCACGAAGCATGACGATAAAGCCCGTTGGCTTTTGCCCCTCGGGCGGCAGCTGAATGGAAAGCGCCGCCGCGTAGCGCGTATTCGCGTGCATTTTCGCAAGCTCGTCGGGGGTGCTGACGATGCGATAGCGCAAGGGCTGATTGTTCATACCGCTGGGGACGAAGCGCGCAAGCTCGATAAGCTCGCGCATATCGCGCTCCGTGATGGGGCGGCTTTCGTCAAAAGCGCGGTAGCTGCGATTTTTCAGCACCAATTCTTTCAGCATAATTACTCCTTAAACTTGACCGTAACGGCGTGAATGGGGAAGCCCTTTTCCGACCATGCGCGCTCGTATTCGGTCATAATGTTGCCCTCGTTCAAGGGGGAATTGTGCAGATCCCTTGTGAGGTCGGACATTTCAAGCCCCATCGCCTCAAACTCCTCCAACGAGAAATCAAACAGCCCCACGTTGTCGGTCTTGAAGCGCAAAATTCCGCCTTTTTTGAGTACCGTTTGGTATCTTTCAAGAAAAAGGCGATGCGTCAGTCTGCGCTTTGCGTGTCCCGCCTTGGGCCACGGATCGCTGAAATTCAGATACAGGCAATCAATGCTGTGGGGCGGAAACCATTCGGTCAGATTTTCCGCGTTTCCGATGAGAAAGCGTAGGTTGTCGGGGCGGGTGTCCCTTGCCGCCTCTGCCTTTTCCAGGGCAAGGCACGCAACGTCGGAAACGCGCTCCATCGCGATCAGATTGATATCGTGGTTTGCGGCAGCCGTGCCGCACGCGAAATTGCCCTTGCCGCAGCCGATTTCAAGGTGCAAGGGACGCACCTGCTTGAAAGGGGACTGTGGGTCGTTTTTTAATACCGTTGGGTCACTTATCAGCAAATGTGCACAGGCGGCGATGCGCTCGGCGCCGTGCTTTTTCTTACGCGCGCGCATCAGACGTTAAAGCGGAAGACAACGATGTCCCCGTCCTGCATCACGTATTCCTTGCCCTCACTGCGCAAAAGACCTGCCTCCTTCACACCGTTCATCGAGCCGATGCGTTCAAGATCGTCAAAGCTGACGACCTCGGCGCGGATAAAGCCGCGCTCAAAGTCGCTGTGGATCTTGCCCGCAGCCCCCGGTGCCTTCGTGCCGCGCACGATGGTCCAGGCGCGGACCTCCTTGGGTCCCGCGGTGAGAAAGCTGATCAGACCAAGCAGAGAATAGCTTGCCTTGATCAGACGGTCAAGTCCGCTTTCCGCGATACCGAGGTCCTCCAAAAACGCCTGCTTTTCCTCTCCCGAAAGCTCGGCGATCTCTGCCTCGATCTGCGCGCAAACGGGCAGCACCTCTGCGTGCTCGCCTGCGGCGAACTCTTTGAGCTTGACGTAATGGGGGTTGTCCATCGGCTCGTCGCCTGCCTCGTCCTCGCTGACGTTTGCCGCGTAAATGACGGGCTTCATCGTGAGCAGGGGCGTGTCGTAAAGCATGGCGCGCTCGTCATCGGTGAGCTCGATCGTGCGGGCGGTGAAGCCGTCGGAAAGTGTTTTGTAAATGCGCTCAAACAGGGCAAGCTCGCCTGCCAGCGTCTTGTCGCCCTTCATCGCCTTTTTCACGCGGTCGATGCGGCGCTCCACCATTTCCATATCGGAAAAGATCAGCTCCATATTGATGGTTTCCACGTCGCGCATCGGATCGACCGCACCGTCCACGTGTATGATGTTGTCGTCGTTAAAGCAGCGTACCACGTGAATGATGGCGTCCACCTCGCGAATGTGAGAAAGGAATTTGTTGCCAAGCCCCTCGCCCTTCGAGGCGCCGCGCACAAGGCCCGCGATGTCCACGAATTCGATCACGGCGGGGGTATATTTCTCGGGGCTGTACATCGCGGCAAGATAATCCATACGGCTATCGGGCACAGCGACCACGCCCACATTCGGCTCAATGGTGCAGAAGGGGTAGTTGGCAGATTCCGCGCCCGCATTGGTCAGCGCGTTGAACAGTGTGCTTTTTCCCACGTTGGGAAGTCCTACGATACCAAGCTTCATGAAAGATCTCCTTATCAATGTTATCGTTTTATTATAACGCAAAAAAAGATTTTTTTCAATAGGGCTTTTGAAATTCGCAACGTAATTTTATATCATCAGGGTGTATACGCCGAAAAAACGCACTTTTTTTGAAAAAACCCTTTTCAAAATATAAAATATATGATATAATAATAAAAAATCTTGAAATGTCTGCGGAAATGTGTTGATTTTTGCAAAAATTCAATCATTCATCACACAGCGCGCATTTTGATCTGGCAGAATATAGTAAAACCTACACGGAAGGAGCATTTTTACAATGGTTGGTACAAAATTGTTGGTCGTAGACGATGATCCCAATATTTGTGACATATTGAAGACGCATTTTGAAAAAGAAGGGTGCGAAGTCTTGACGGCAAGCGACGGTATAGAGGGGCTTTCCGCTTTCAGAGCCGGCTCGCCCGATCTTGTATTGCTCGATATCATGCTTCCCAGAATGGACGGACAGCAGGTGCTGGCAGAGATCCGCAAGGAGTCCCAGAAGCCCGTAATCATGGTCACCGCAAAGGGCGAGGTGTTCGATAAAGTGCTGGGACTTGAAATGGGTGCTGACGATTTTGTCGTCAAGCCCTTTGACCTCAAAGAGCTTTCTGCAAGAGTGAAGGCAGTGTTGCGCCGTTACCGTTCGCACTTGCAGCTTGATGAGGGCGATGTGATCAAATTTGAAAATTTTGAGATCAGCCAAGAGAAATTTGAGCTGAAATTGAAGGGCAAAAAGGTGGATATTCCGCCCAAGGAGCTTCAACTGCTGTATTGCCTTGCCTCTAACCCGAACCGCGTGTTCAGCCGCGAGCAGCTGTTGGAGCACGTGTGGGATTTCGCCTTCCTTGGCGATTCCAGAACGGTTGACGTACATATCAAGCGCTTGCGCGAAAAGTTGGAGGGCGTTTCGGACAAATGGGCGTTGAAGACCGTTTGGGGCATCGGATATAAGTTTGAGCTTTACAATTGACGATCGGGTGCCGCCGCAGGCGCGTTTTGCGGCGGCATTTGGTTTTCTCAAAGGCGAGCTCTTAAAAGTCGCGAGATCCAAATAAAGAGGAAAGAGGAGAAGATATGTTCAAAAGCGTATTCGCCAAATATATTTCGGCGTTCATGTGCATTATTTTTATCAGCTTCCTCTTGCTTGTGGTGATCATCACAAGCATGGTCAACAACTATGCCGTGAATGCAAAAAAAGACCAGCTCTCCAACACGGCAGAAAGCGCCGCAGCGTTCTTGGAGGCGCGGACCGATATGATCTCTACGGATTTCAAAAAAATGATCGAGCTTTATTGTGAGGACGTGGACCGTATGCTTCGCTCGCTTTCCGGGGTCGAGGACGATATCAGCATTTTGCTGGTCGACAACAGGGGAGATATCGTGCGTATGATAGCGGCAGACGGCGAGCCGGGACCAAGTGACGCCCTGATCCCCAGAAACGTCATGGACGAGGTCAACAATAACGTCCGCTTGGAGGAATTTGAAACGCTGGACGGCGTTTTCAGCACGCCGCACTTTTTCTATACCGCACCCGTTTTCACCGAGGACGGCTACGTGTGCGGCACCGTGTTTGCCTGCTCCTCATCCGCTATACAGGACGAGCTGCTCGGCGTTATGATCAAAACCATTATCATCGCTTCTCTTTGGGTGATGCTGGCGGCGCTTGTTGCCGTGTATATCATCACGCAGCGCGTCATCGGTCCCTTGAAGGATATGAGCCGTATGGCAAAGGATTTTGCCGCAGGCAACTTTGCCGCGCGTGTGCCCGTGCGCGGCAACGACGAGGTCGCGGAGCTTGCCGTGGCGTTCAACAATATGGCGGATTCGCTTTCTCGCCTTGAAGTGATGCGTAACACCTTCGTCGCGAACGTGTCGCACGATCTGCGCACACCCATGACGACGATATCGGGCTTCATCGATAACATTCTGTCGGGGGCGATCCCGCCCGAAAAGCGTTCCTATTACTTGGAGCTGATCCGCACCGAGGTGCAGCGTCTGGCGCGTCTGGTGACCTCGTTGCTTGATATTTCCCGTATTCAGGCGGGCGACCGCAAGTTTGATATGCGTCCCTTTGATATTTGCGAAATGGCACGCAGGATCCTGATCTCCTTTGAAGCGAAGATCGAGGCAAAGCATCTGGACGTTGAGTTCTTTTGCGATGAGGAACGGCTGCACGTGCTTGCCGATCATGACGCGATCTATCAGATTTTGTATAACCTTTGCGATAACGCGGTAAAATTCTCAAAAGAGGGGGGCAAGCTCAGCGTGTCCCTGACGCTTTCAAAGGAACACCGTGTGACGGTTGCTGTTTATAATGAGGGTGAGGGGATCGCCGCTGCTGATCTGCCCTTCGTGTTCGAGCGCTTTTATAAGGGCGATAAGAGTCGCGGACTTGACAAAAGCGGTGTTGGACTTGGACTGTTTATTTCCAAAACGATCATCGACGCCCATCACGAAAGCATATGGGTGGAAAGTGAAGCGGGTAGCTTTTGCCGCTTCCTGTTCACCTTGCCGCTTGCTTAGGGGAGAACTCGGATGCCTAAAAGGAGTTAATATGGAAGACGAAAAGAATATCAATGAGGAGCAAGCTCCTGCCACACCTGCGGAGCAACAGGAGTCCTGTGATACACAACAGGAAGGGCAAGCACCCGAGCTGCAACAGCAGCCCGAAGCAGAGCTTGCCTGGGGCTTTGGACAGCAAAATGCCGTTTTGCCGATCGAGTCACCGAAAAAGAAAAAGAGAACGGCGGGGCAGGGCGCTTTTTTTGCCGTATTCGGTGGCATTTTTGCCATTTGCCTGCTGTTGCTGTTCTTTACGCTGTGGCTTGGAGATGCGGGCTTTGAGATCATTCGGAATTTGTACACCGAGCGCGTGATCTACGTGCGCGAGGACGATGGCAAAAGCGGTATGCTCACGCCCAATGAGGTGGCACAAAAGGTTGGAGCGTCTACCGTGACCGTGCTGGTGACGACCGAGAACGGCAGCGGAAGCGGCTCAGGATTTATTTATTCTGCTGACGGCTATATCGTGACCAATCATCACGTCGTTGAGAACGGCACCTCGGTACAGGTTGTTCTGCCCTCGGGCGTGGCGTACGATGCCACGGTCAAGGGATACGATGAGGAGGCAGACGTTGCCGTGTTGAAGATCGACGCCCGGGGGCTTGTTCCCGCGGAGATTGGAAGCTCTGCCGAGCTGCTGGTGGGTGACAGTGTGGTCGCCATCGGCACACCCGCCAAGCTTGACTATGCGGGGACGGCGACCTTTGGCAAGGTTTCTGCCACCAACCGTCTGATCTCTCTTACGGATAATGCGGGAACGGTGGTCAAGAAAATGACGCTGATCCAAACCGACACAAGCGTCAATCCGGGAAATTCGGGCGGACCGCTTGTCGATATGTACGGCAAGGTGGTGGGCGTCGTTGTGATGAAGGTCGCGAACTATGGCGGTACCACCTATGACGGCATCGGCTTTGCACTGCCCATTGACGGGGTAAAAGAGATCGCCGATGCGATCATCGCTCACGGCTCGTTTAACGGCAAGAACCCGATCGCCGAGGGGCGTTCACTGCTTGGCGTTACGGGGCACGGCGGTGTGAAGGGAATGTGGTATTCCGACACGCCCGACGCACAAACGGGCGCGATGGACGCTTCCGAGAGTGAGAAGCCGGGATACCATTTGATGAAGGAAAACGGTGTTTACGTGACTGCGGTCAACGGCGGTGACGCCATAGGCAAAATGCAGACAGGGGACATCATCACAAGGATCAACGGCTTGCACGTTGCCACTGTTTACGATCTGATCGCCGAGGCAAATCGCCATTATGCGGGCGAGTCGGTGACGCTGACTGTTTTGCGTGGCGATGCCACGGTCGAGGTGTCGGTCAGACTGTATGAGGACCGCTAACCTCCGACGCGTTGTTGCTTTGAAATTTACATACGGAAGGAGAAGTTATGCTTCCATTTTTAGAACCGTTACGGATTTTGAGTGCGGATAACTGCCTGTACGTTACGCTGTTCCGCCTGGCGATCGCTGCGTTTTGCGGTGGCGTGATCGGCTTGGAGCGCGGACGCAAGCGCCGTCCTGCGGGCTTTCGCACGCATATGCTGGTCTGCATCGGCGCAGCACTTGCAATGCTGATCAGTCAGTATCTCACGATGATGACCGAAACCCATTGGGCAAAGCTTTTGTTGCTGTCAAATACTGCTGTCGGTACGACCGACGTGGCGCGTCTTGGTGCACAGGTCATCAATGGCATCGGCTTCCTTGGGGCCGGCACGATCATCGTGACAGGGCAGCAGGAGGTCAAGGGGCTCACCACAGCGGCAGGTCTTTGGGCGTCTGCCTGTATGGGACTTTGCGTGGGCGCCGGCTTTGTGGAGGGTGCGTTCATCGGTTGTGTGCTGATCAGCATCACGATCATTGTGTTCAGCCGTTTGGAGCGCATCATTCTTTCCAGATCGCGCAATTTGAATTTGCACGTGGAATTTGAGCACGTAGATGACGTCGGCAAGATCATTTCGGCGATCAAATCCCAGAATGTCCGCATTTTTGACGTAGAGATCCATAAGAACAAGGGAACGGAACAAAGCCCTGCTGCCGTATTTTCGATACGGCTTCCCAAGCGAATGCAGCACACGACCTTGCTGACGCTGTTGGCAAGTGTTGAAAACGTTCGCTCGATCGAAGAACTGTAAGGGGGACGCTGTTATGCAACAATTTTTAGATTATCTTCGCTTTGCAAACGGCTTTCATATGTGGGGGGCGCTTGTCCGCATGCTGCTTGCCGTGATCTGCGGCGGCATCATCGGTATCGAGCGAGAGCGCAAACGTCGCCCTGCCGGCTTCCGCACACATATTCTGATCTGCCTTGGTGCTGCGCTGACCATGCTCACCAGCCAATACATCTATCTGGAATTGAGGCTTTTCACCGATCTTGCGCGCCTTGGCGCACAGGTGATCGCGGGCATCGGCTTCATCGGTGCGGGCACCATCATCGTGACCAAGCGCCGTCAGGTCAAGGGACTGACCACCGCGGCGGGCCTTTGGACCTCGGCCATCGTGGGGCTTGCCATCGGCGCGGGTTATTTTGAGGCGGCGCTGATCGCTACCGCTTTGATGATCGTGGTGGAGCTGGTGCTTTCTCGCTTGGAGTATTTCATCATGTCAACAGCAAAGGGCATCAATCTGTACGTAGAGTACAAGGAAGCCGAAACGCTGATGCAAATGACCGAATATCTTCGCGCGCGAAACGTCAGCGTGACCGATCTGCAAATCACGAAGTCGGGTGCTGAAACCAGAAATCCCTGCGCGATCTTTTCCTTGGAGCTGCCGCGCAAGATGACACACGATAAGCTCATGACCGCCCTTGCGGGCATTGACGGCGTTGTTTCCGTCGAGGAGCTTTGATCCGGAACACGCAAAAAGGAGCTGCCTCAAATTTCGCATTTGAGGCAGCTCCTTTTTGCTATGTTGAAGGGGCTCGGCAGATTTAGGCGAGAAGCGTTGATCGCGAGGCGTGAGGCGTACAAGGGTACGTCGAGCCGCGGGAGCGACGGTAGAAAAAGTTCGATCAAAATATAAAATCCGTAGGATTTCTACCTTAAAACTGTCTTGTTTACAACTTTTGCTGTATTTGAGCTCTCTTTTTTCTTTGTTTTCGGACTTTTTCGATCTCGTCAAATGTGACAGCCCCTTTTTCATTCATCTTCTCGATAATCGCTCAATTCCTCATGCACGCAAGGGGCTTCGCTGTCGGCAGCTTCTTTTTCCTCTGCCAAGCGGTCTGGCTTCGGCGCGCCGGCAACGGCAGCGTCTACCGCAACGGCGGCGGCTTGCGAGGGCTTTTTGGGGACTAGGTGCAAATACCGCAGCACGATCGGCACCCAGGTGAATGCGAAATAACCTACGGCAAACATAATGAATGCCCAGATCCACGCCTTCCAAGAGATGTTGGAAAACACGGTCTTTTCGTTGGGGTTGTCGACGAT
>JAGAMJ010000141.1 GCA_017624795.1 Clostridia bacterium | reverse complement strand
TTCTTTTTTAGGATTTCGCTTAAAATTTCACATTATCACTCAACGGCGATAACGTAATCGTAAAGGGGTTGACCGCCGTCAAGCACCGTCAGCTCGGCATCGGGCAGCTTCTTGCAAAGGATCTCCTCGATCTTGGCAGTCAGCTCGTCTGTCGCGTCTGCACCGCAGTAAACCGAAAGGAACGCGGCATCATCGATCTGTGCAAGCAGATCTTCCAGCGCCTCTGGGATCTGTTCCGCCACCGCCTTGACCTTGCCGCCGATCAAGCCCAGCACCTGACCGTCCTTGATGGAAAGGCCGTCGATCTCGGCATCGCGCACGGCGCGGGTAAAGGAAAGCGTCGTCACGCCCCCGATCGCCTCCTCCATAACGGCGGCATTTTCCTCGGGGCTGACCGTTTCGTCATACATCATCATAGCGGTAAAGCCCTGCGTGAAGTGTGCGGTGTGGATCACGATGATCTTCTTATCCTCGGTCATTTCGGCGGCGCGCTCGGCAACAAGGAAAATGTTTTTATTGTTCGGTAAAATGAACACGGTATCGGCATTCACAGCATCGATCGCTTTCAGCACGTCGTCGGTGCTGGGGTTCATCGTCTGCCCACCGGGCACGATATATCCCACGCCCAGATCGCGGAAGGTCGCGGCGACACCCTCACCCACGGCGATGGACACAAAGCCGACGGGCTTGCGAGGTTCGGTCTTGGGAGCGGGCTTTTCCTCGATCAGCTCGGTATGTTGATTACGCATATTTTCGATCTTGACGGTATACAGCGAGCCATAGCGCAGCGCCTTTTCCAGCACCTTGCCGGGGTGGTTGGTGTGCACGTGGATCTTGATCATGCTCTCGTCATCAATAAACACCAAGCTGTCGCCAAGACCTGCCAGATAGTCGCGCAGATCGTCGCACTTGCCCTCTCCCTTGCAGGAATCGCTCTTATCGACGATGCACTCGGTGCAATAACCGAACTTGATATCCGCACTGTCGAAGCTGCCAAAATCGGCAACACCGGGAGTGCTGGCGGTAGCATCGTTTCCGCCCACACGCTCAACGGGCGTACCGTTGAGTGCGGCAAGCATACCCGCGATCACAGTCACAAAGCCGCTGCCACCCGCGTCCACGACGTTCGCTTCCTTCAAAACGGGAAGCAGGTCGGGCGTCATGGCAAGCGCCTCGTTCGCGGAGCGCAGAATGAGGCCAAACAGCCCCACGATATCACCCTGATATTCGCCGCGCTCGGTCGCCTCGATCGCGCGCTCGGCGCACATACGCATGACCGTCAGGATCGTGCCCTCCGTGGGCGTCATAACGGCGCCGTATGCCTCCTTAGTGCCTTGGTTAAGTGCCTTGGCAACATCCAACGCGTCCACCTCGTCAAGTCCCTTCACCGCCTTGGCAAAGCCACGGAAGAACAGCGAAAGGATCGCACCCGAGTTACCTCTTGCGGCACGAAGCATATAGTCCGCCACCTTGGTGGCACACTCGGAAACGGTGCCATTGAAGTTGGTCAGCTGCTGCAAGGTGCTCATCGTCAAGCTCATATTCACGCCCGTATCTCCGTCGGGAACGGGAAATACGTTGAGCGCATTGATGACTGCCTGATCGTTATTCAACGCATTGGCAGCCGAAATACACATTTCACTGAATTTCTTGCCGTCTAATTTCATCTCATCTCTCCTTTCCAAGGAAGAACAGCGCCATCGTTCCGGGACCGGAATGGGCACCGATCACGGGGCCAACGTAGTCGATCACAATATCCTTCACACCCATGGTGTCGCGAACGCGATCTGCCAGATACTTGGCGTCGTCCTCGCAATCACCGTGGCTGATAAAGACCGTTTGCTTTGCGGGATCAAGCGCAAGCTCCTGCATACGGCTGCAAAGCTCGTCAAGCGAGGCGCGTCTGCCGCGCTTGATACCGATCTTGACCAGATGTCCGTCGTTATCCACGTGCATGATGGGCTTGATACCAAGCGCCGAGCCCGCCACCGCGGTCACCGCGCTGACGCGGCCGCCGCGTTTGAGGAAAAACAGATCGTCAACCGTAAACAAATGCACAAGATTCAGCTTATTCTCTTCCACCCAAAGGCGAACCTCTTCAAGCGTTGCACCCTCGTCGCGCTTTTTCGTTGCAAGGTAAACAAGCAGCCCCTGACCAAGGGAGGCACACAGGGTATCGACCGTGGCAACGGTGCGTTCGGGATATTCCTCCGACAGCTCCTTTGCGGCGATAAAGCCCGCATTGTAGGTGCCCGAAAGCCCCGAGGAAAAGCCGAGGTAAAGAACGTCCTTACCCTCGCTCAAATAGGGCTTGAAGAAATCCTTAAAGGTTTCGATCGCGACAGCGGAGGTCTTTGCACCCTTTTTGCTGCGCAAAAGCGCATAGAATTCTTTGGTGTTTACCTTGTTGTTGGGAACGGGCTCCTGCCCCTCCACGGTAACGGCAAGCGGAATGGATTTGATATCATAACGTCCGAGCAGCTCTTCCGACAGGTCGGAGGAGGAGTCGGTCACGATTACGTAATTGCTCATTTTGTTTTTCCTTTCTGCAAAGATGCGAAAAAGCACTTGACAAGCGCTCGCTCGCGTGATAAACTTTATCACAGTTACATTCGTAACACTACGATTTTACCACTTTATTTATAAACTGTCAATCTTTTCAGTTACTTCTGTGACATTTTTTGGAGGTTTGTTCATGAAAACCAGAAACGAATCGAACCGATTGGCGAAGGAATGCATCGTTACGGCATTGATCGAGCTGATGAAGGTGCGGGATTACCACTCCATCTCCATTACCGAGATCACGCGCAAGGCGGGTGTTTCCCGCATGGCATATTATCGCAACTACACCTCAAAGGAAGACATTCTCAACAAGTATATGGAAGAGGTGGGCATTTCCATTCACGAAAAAATATCAAGCATGAACACCCGCGAGGAAATATTGGATTATTACCGCGAGCTGTTTGAGCAGCTGGGGGCGTATCGCGATCTCGGCATCACCGCTTACCGCGCACACCTTGGTGAATTGATCCTGGATAACATCAACAAAAATATGGCTGTCACCTTCCGCCCCGAAAACGACAGCGCTGCGGCACGCTATCAGCACCTGTATCTGGCGGGCGCGTTTTATAACGTGTTTATCGAATGGCTCAAAAGCGGGCGTCAGGAAAGCTGCGAGGAAATGGCACAGATCTGCTGCCATTTGACCTGCGACGGCTGCTACATCAAGAAAGGAACAAACGAAAATGAGTAATCAATTGAAGGTCGGGGTGGTCGGTCTTGGACTGATCGGCGGCTCTATGGCAAGGGCATACAGTGCGGCGGGGCACGCCGTGCTGGCTCACGATATCAACGGCGCGGCATTGGAAAACGCGCTTGCGCAAAACGCGATCTGCGGCAAGCTGACCGCCGACACCGCAGCGCAGTGCGACGTGATCTTTCTGGCAGTCTACCCTGCCGCCGCTATGGCTTGGCTGCGCGTCAGCGCCCCCCATCTCCGCAAGGGCTCGGTGGTGATCGACCTGTGCGGCACAAAGCGCGGCATCTGCGGCACCTGCTTTGGTATGGCGCGCGAATACGGTTTCCACTTTGTGGGCGGACACCCTATGGCGGGTACGCAGTATTCGGGCTTTGAAAACAGCAAGGACGGGCTGTTCCGCGGTGCACCGATGGTCATCGTGCCCGAGGATCCCGATGACGAGGCACTGCTCTCGCGCGTGCGCGAGCTGCTGCTGCCCGTGGGATTTGGCTCGATCACGGTTTCCACCGCCGAAAAGCACGACCGCATCATCGCCTTTACCTCGCAGCTTGCGCACGTGGTTTCCAACGCCTACGTCAAAAGCCCCAACGCGCAGGTGCACAAGGGCTTTTCCGCGGGCTCTTACAAGGATCTGACGCGCGTGGCATGGCTCAATGAGCAGATGTGGACTGAATTGTTTCTCGAAAACAGCGACTACCTGACCGAGGAGATCGACGGCATCATCAGCGCCCTTACCGCATATCGCGACGCGATGGCGGCAGGTGACGCGAAGCAGCTGAAAGCCCTTTTGAAGGAGGGACGTCTTGCCAAGGAGCGCGTTGACAGAGGAAGCGAGGATCAATCATGAGAACCGTAACGGTAAAAGCTTCTAAAATCTATGACGTACAGATCGGCAGCGGACTGCTTTGCCAGGCGGGTGATGCACTGAAAAAGCTGTTCCCCACGGGCGCCAAGGTAATGCTTGTTTCCGACGACACGGTGCGCGCCCTGTGGGGCGATCGTCTGATCGCATCGCTTGAAGGTGCGGGCTACACCGTTTTTGAGTTCGTATTCCCTCACGGTGAG
>JAGAMJ010000140.1 GCA_017624795.1 Clostridia bacterium | reverse complement strand
GGAGCAGTTTTACAAGGACACCTATTACCGCGGCTATCAGATGCTGCTGTCCAATACCTACTACGATCACGACAAGGACAGCGACGGCAGAATGATCTATTACAAGGTCAATGCCGATGGCAACCTGATCCAGGGAACAAACGGCAAGCCGATCGTTGCATATGATGAGAGCGCCAGCGCCGAGGTGGTCGATGGCGTGACCAAGTATTACAAATTCGGCGAGATCGCCTACGATACCGAGCAGACGCCTAAGACCGACGAGAGCGGTAATTTTGTGCGCGATGCCGAGGGCAACAGGATCTATGTAGATGGAAACGGCAAGGTCGCCTACGATACCGAAAACGGGCGCCCCGCAACCAAGACGCAGGAGGGGGCAACCGTGCCCGAGGTAGACGAAAACGGCAATACGGTCTATCGAAAATGGGTCGTTGCCTACGATACCGTTCACGGCAAGCCCAACTATAAATACAACGCAAAGGGCGAAAAGGTGCTTGTGGCGTACACCGATGACCAGATGGCAAAGCGCTATCTGCTGGCAGAGCAGATCGCCAAGGATTGTCAGGGCAACGCGGCGCTGTTTTTGGAGTATATGAAGGAGTTTGGCGAAAACCAGGATTTTAACGATACCTATGCACCCAACGGCATGTATTTTTCTGCCGGAGTGTATACCGCGGATACCGTTTTCAGTACCTTCTCGACCGAGCTTGCCAAAATGGAGATCGGGGATCTTGTGATCTTGAATTCGGATTCGGGCTACTATATCCTGATGCGTGGCGAGCTGGACGACGGCGCGTGGCAAAAGGAAGAGAATAGCCGTTGGTTTGCTTCTTTGACCGGTCTTGTGGTTGAACAGATGTTGCAGGATAAGCTCAAAGCCGATGGGTATCTCGACCGCGTCAGCGTGAATGAGGACCTGAAAAATTCCGTCGATATCACCATGGTCGCCGCGAATAACTATTACTGATAGGATTTTTCACAAGAGCCCTTGACAAGCGTTTGGCTTTGGGTTATAATGTTTTCGAAAACCGCATAGAAATCAGGGGTGCTGTCAAGTAAGACGGCTGAGATGGGCAACGCCCGAACCCTTAACCTGATACGGATAATGCCGGCGTAGGGAGAGATCGAGGGAAAATATCTTTTACCGCACGGAGATTTTCGTGCGGTAAATTTTATTTTTCGGAGGTTTTATGAAAAGTACAGTCAGAACCAAAAAAATGGTCGAGTGCGCCCTGCTTGTGGCGCTCGGCACGGTGTTAAGTCTTTTTTCGGTGGTCAATATGCCGTATGGCGGCTCGGTCACCGTGGCGTCTATGCTGGGGGTCGTGCTGATCTCTTATCGCCACGGCCTTCGCTGGGGGCTTGGCTCGGGGTTTGTCTTTGCGGTGGTGCAGCAGCTGCTTGGACTGAATAACCTGACCTATTTCACCACGTGGCAATCGGTCGTCGCCGTGATGCTGCTGGATTACATCGTCGCATTTGTGGCGGTGGGGCTTGGCGGTGTATTCCGCCGCTCTGTGAAGCAGCAGAGCTTGGCGCTTGTTTGCGGCTCGCTTCTGGTGTGCCTGATTCGCTATCTTTGCCACGTTGTGTCGGGCGCTACCGTTTGGGCGGGGCTGTCGATCCCGACCGAGGCAGCGTTGCTGTATTCGCTTGGCTACAATGCCACCTATATGATCCCCGAAACCGTTGTTTTGATGCTTGCCGCGTATTATGTTGGCTCGGTGCTGGATTTTCGGCGCGAGAAGCCGACACGCCTTGCGGCGGTGAACAGCGGTTGCAGAGCGGCAGATCTTTTGGCTGCTACGGCAGGGCTTTTGACGGTCGGCGCTTTGGCTGCGGACGTGGCGCTGATCTTCTCGCATATGCAAAACGCCGACGGCGAATTTGACATCACGGGGCTTGCCGTTTCGCAGTTTGCGGGCAGCTTTTGGATGGGCGTTGTGATCATCACTGCTGTCACCGCTTTCGTTGTTGCGGCATTGATCGTCGCACGGCATATGTTGCTGAAAAACGCGAAGGACCAAGCAGCTGAGCAGCAGTAAAAGCACAGCAATAACTATAAAAATACGCAAAATCCCTCGTTTGCGCGCGCCCCCGACTGTTGTCGGGGGCTTTTTAAGCATTATTTTTTCCCTTGCGGAGCATCATAAGTGCCATAACGGTCAGCAAAACGCTGATCAAGCTGCCGCTGATACCGTTCCAGGTCGCGCGCCACGCAAGTGACCTGCCAAAGCGCGCGAGCAGCGTCCCTTGCAGCGCAAAAAGCGAAAGCAGCGCCGCCGAGAGTGAAAGTGCCTTGGCGGATAGCAAAACGGGGCTTTTTTGCCGACGGAAGTGAAACAAATGATAAACAGCGCTTCCTGCTCGCCAAACGGCGAACAGCACGGCACCGACAATGACGAAATTTGGGTAGACGTAGGTGCGATTTTCACGAATGGTAAGGAATACGATGCCGTACATGGCAAGCGCAAGGAGCAGTAGTAGCTTTCCGCCTTTGCGATAACTGTGATTCATGGCAATATCCCGCCTGACGGGGTCGTTTTCCGCCGTAATACGACGGTCTTCCTCGACAAGAGAAAAGCGGATCGAGCCGAGGATCACGTAATAAATCGATTCGGCGCAAAACCATAGCGAATCGGTAAAAACACCCGCGAACAACCGAAACAGCGCATAAAGCAAATTGAAGAAAATGCCGCCAAACAAGGTGGCACGCGCCCACCATTCGCTTTTATGCTGCTTGCGTTGCAGCAGCGCGGCGCGTCCGCTGCGGTACAGATGGGGCAGCCGCAGAAAAAGAGAGAGCAGAACGTACAGGGCAAGAGAGAGCGAAGCAACGCGAAAGAACAGATGATCAAATAGGGGAAGGGGAAGCAAAAAGGTCACCGCGGGCAGCACGAAAAGGATCAGTGTCCTTGCCCGCGGCAAAAAGAGCTTCCTCAAAAAAACAGTGCTTTTCTTCACCCGTATCACCACCTTTTTGCATTTTGAAGCTTCTTGTTGCGTTTTCTTGACATTTCGTTGCTTATATGATATGATAATATTAGTGTTTGCAGAAAGGCAGAAGCTATGAAGATCGGATTTATTTCCCTCGGTTGCCCCAAAAATCAATTGGATACCGAGGTCATGCTGCATGAGTTGATGGCGGCGGGCTATGAGATCACGCCCGACGAAACCGAAGCGGACATCGTGGTCATCAACACCTGCGGCTTCATTGAAAGCGCCAAAAAGGAAGCT
>JAGAMJ010000139.1 GCA_017624795.1 Clostridia bacterium | reverse complement strand
GCGGCAGAGCGGGGAATATGGGCGATCGCCCCGGCAACTTTGCGATCCAGAATGCTGACCTCATTCTTGCCGTTGGTACACGCATCTCGATCCGTCAGGTTGGCTACAATTGGCAGACCTGGGCGCGCGAAGCGGAGGTCATCATGGTGGACGTTGATCAGGCGGAATTAAAAAAGCCGACGCTCCACGTTGAAATGCCGATCTGGGCAGATGCGAGGGATTTTTTGACCAAGCTTTCCGCTGCGGCAGATGCCGCGGTCAGCAAGGGTGGTGTGTGGAACGAAACCTGTCAGCGCTGGAAGCGCGAGTATCCCGCCGTTCTGCCCCGTCATTTGGAAGAAAACGGCGCCACCGCCAACGTGTACGCTTTTGTGCGGTATTTGAGCAGCCGTTTGCCCGAAAACAGTCTGACCGCTGTTTCCAACGGCGCTTGCTGCGTGGTCGGAAATCAGGCATACGTCATCAAAAAAGGCAGCCGTATGGCAAATAACAGCGCGGTCGCCAGCATGGGCTATGGACTTCCCGCCGCGATCGGCACTTGCATTGGCGGCGGACGCAGAGAAACGGTATGCCTTGAAGGTGACGGCTCTATCATGATGAATCTGCAAGAATTGCAGACCGTGCTGACCAACCGCTTGCCTATTAAGATCTTCCTGATCAATAACGGCGGATACCATTCGATCCGCCTCACGCAAAGCAATCTCTTTTCCGATCATAGCAAGGTCGGCATCGGCGAGGAGTCGGGGGATCTTTCCTTCCCGAAATTCGAGCTGCTTGCAAAGGCGTTCGGCTACCCGTATTACAGCGCGCACAGCAACAGTGAAATGATGCACACGGTCGACGAGGTGCTGGCGCTGGAAGGCCCCGTGTTCTGCGAGATCTTTACCGATACCGCACAGGTCTGGGAGCCCAAAAGCAGCACAAAGCGCTTGCCCGACGGCACGCTTGTTTCGCCCCCGTTGGAGGATCTTGCACCCTTCCTTCCCCGTGAGGAGCTGAAAAAGCAAATGTTCATACCAATGATTTCAGAGGAATGAAAATGGATAAAAGAAAGATCAAAACCGCCGTCATCACAGGACCGACGGGCGCCATTGGCACGGCTCTGTGCCTGGAATTGGCGAAAAACGGAATCCGCGTGATCGCCGTTTGCCGCCCCGGATCGCCGCGTCTTGCGGCGATCCCACAGCACCCCTTGATCGAAGCGGTGGAATGTGATATGGGCACGCTCTCTCGCTTGCCCGATCTGATCCCGCACGGTGCTGACGCGTTTTATCATTTTGCGTGGGCGCACACGACGGGTGCGGGCAGAAACGATATGTTGGCGCAGCTCGATAACGTTCGTTGCACGCTTGAAGCGGTCCGCGCCGCGCACGCTTTGGGTTGTCAGATTTTTGTCGGTGCGGGCAGCCAGGCGGAATACGGCAGGGTACAGGGCGTTTTGAAGCCCGACACCCCCTGCTACCCCGAAAACGGTTACGGAATTGCCAAGCTGTGCGCGGGGCAGATGAGCCGTGTGGAAGCCCAAAAGCTTGGTATGGAGCATATTTGGGTGCGCGTGTTGAGCGTTTACGGCCCGGGTGACAGCGATGCCACGATGATTGCAAGCGTGATCCACCAGCTGCTTTGCGGCAAAAAGCCGTCCCTCACGGCAGGTGAGCAGATGTGGGATTATCTGTATTCGGGGGACGCCGCCCGTGCCTTTCGCTTGATCGCGGAGCAGGGAAAGGACGGCAAGATCTACCCCCTTGGCAGCGGTCATGCTCGCCCGTTGCGGGAATATATCGAGGCGCTTCGCGATGCAATCGATCCCACCCTGCCGCTTGGGCTTGGTGAGATCCCGTACGCGCCCTTGCAGGTCATGCATTTGGAAGCAGATATATCCGCCCTGCAAGCCGATACGGGCTTTGCGCCCTTCACCGACTTTGCAGACGGTATTCGTGCGACGATACAAAGTCAAAAATAAGCTCAAAAACCGCTCTTGCAGATTTCTGCAAGAGCGGTTTTTTTATACCGTTATGTGGTTAATCAAACGCAAGAGGCGTGGTAGGCAGTGCCTTGCGCGGCGTTGCCATATAGGGTGCGACCTCCTCGCGCCAGCGCAGGTAATGGGCGGTCGTTTTGTGGAAGGCGGCTGCCTCCTCGTCGCGAAAGACCTCGTACAACGTGAATTTGGAGGGATCCTCACGGCTTTGCAGCACGTCAAAGCGGACGTTGCCCTCTTCCTTTCGGGTGTTTTCGTGATTGTAAAGGGTGATGGCGCGAAATGCCTCGATATGTTCGGGCTTCACGTCAACAAAAACAAGAGTTGCGATCATTTTTTTATCTCCTTTTTTTAACGTACGTTTCTATCAGTGGCGGCGCTTTGCCTTCTTTTGCCTTGCGCCCCAGAACGCGCCAAGCATCGTGGCGGGGAACAGCAATACACGGTAAAGCAGAGAAATGCCGCTTTGCCCTGTGTGCTTCCACGCATCGGGCAGGCAAAGGGAAAGCAGCGTGAACAGCAGGATCAACAGCACTGACTCGCAAAGGCCGCACAACAGCGGCGAGCGGCGATGGCAAAGGCGCGTGGCGATCAGACCGCCCGCAAATGCGGTGATGTAAAGCACGGCAAGCGCCGCTGCGGTGTGATACCGATCAGGGTCCTTGGTGGCGAGCAAAAGGGCGGTCGAAAGCAAAAGAAGCAGCAAGCCCACAGCCATTGTGATGGGCAGCGCCCAAAGGACGCATTTCATCGTGGCGGAAAGGGAAACAGCCCCTTCCTTTTCGGTTGCGGTGCGGCGATGCCGCCTTGCTGCTTTTTTGGTTTTTTTTGGAACAGACACGGTCAGACCTCCTTCACGATCATACGTTTTGGTACATTGTATGATCGGCAGGCGCCGTTTAGTCCTGATTACTGCTCCTTCTGCTCGTCTTTTTTGTCGTTTGCGGCTTCTTTTTCTTCTGCCGGCTCGATCTTCACGTTGGCGGGGACGTCAACGCTGCGCACGGCGGATTTGAGCAAGCGGATACGGGTGTGGTCGCGGGTGGTTTCGATCACCATGGTTTCTT
>JAGAMJ010000138.1 GCA_017624795.1 Clostridia bacterium | reverse complement strand
GCGCGTGCCGCTTGCCCGTTCGGGCAGCGGCATTTCTGCTTGCGGCGCGCTGCGCCGCACCTCGGTCAGCGCGGCAAGCGCCGCGCGGCGCAGGGCGTTGAGCTTGGAAACGGGCACCATCAGCCCGTCCCCCACCGTGATCTCGGCGGAGCTGACCGTGTAGGGCGTGCCGCCAAAACGGCAGAGGTTCTTCTTCACGCTCTCGGCGCTCATGGGCGCGTTTTGCGCCGTAAGAGGAATATCCCCCGTGACGGTCACAGAGCGTTTTGCATCGGAAAGGGTTAGACGTATCGGCGTTTCCTTGCACATTTCAAAGGAAAGCGCAAGGGGAACGGGTGCAAGCTCCGCGCGAACGGGTGCAAGCTGCTGCGCCTTTTCCTTGTCGTCCTCGGAGCGCACGCCCAGCATATCGCGCCCGATGCTTTTTTGAAAATAGCCGTCGGTGAAGCCCGAACGGGAAAAGATCGCGGCAAGCTCTGCGATCTCGCGGTCGGTGGCGGCGCGGCGCTCGTCCAGCAGACGGCGGTAGACCGACACCACACGGTAGACGTAATCGGGGGATTTGAGCCGCCCCTCGATTTTCAGGGAATGAACGCCCGCTTCAATGAAAAAGGGAATTTCACGTGCCAGGCACAGATCTTTGAGTGAGAGGGGATAGCTGCCCTTCGCGTCGGGCAGTCGGCAGGGCTGGGCGCAAACGCCGCGGTTGCCGCTTCTGCCCCCCACGAGAGAGGAAAACAGGCACTGCCCCGAATGGGAAACACAAAGCGCCCCGTGGACGAACACCTCGATCTCGGCATCGCACTCGCGCACAAGGCGGGCGATCTCGTCCTTTGGAAGCTCACGGGCAGGCACGATGCGGCAAAAGCCGTGCCGGACAAGCGCCAGAACGCCCGCGGTGCTGTGCGCCGAGCATTGGGTGCTGGCGTGCAGAGGCAGCTCGGGCAGCGCGCGGCGCAGCAGCGAAGCGGCACCGAGGTCGGCAACGATCAAGGCGTCGACGCCTTGCAGGTATGCCTCCCTTGCCGCATCGAGAAAGGCGGGCAGCTCGCGGTCGGTGACCAGCGTGTTAAAGGTCATGTATGCCTTCACGCCGTGCGCGTGACAAAGCGCGATGGCGGCTTTCGTGTCCTCACTTGTGAAATTCTGCGCCCGCAGACGGGCGTTAAAGGCGCCGCCCCCAAAATAAACGGCATCGGCACCCCCGGCAATAGCGGCGCGAAGCGCGTCCATCGAGCCCGCGGGGGCAAGCAGCTCGGGCAGGGGTTTAGTCATTGTAATACGTTGGCTCGCTCTCGCCAACGGGCGCGCCGTCAGCGGCAGAGCCCTCAAGCGGGTGGGCGGTCGCCGAGCGTTGGATCTGCGGGGCGGTGTTCAAAATATCGTCCAGATCCATCTGCTCGTATTTGTGGGTGATCTGCTGCTCGTTGGGCGTGATCTCGATCTCGGGCTCGGGCTCGCGCGTGGTGTAGGAGGGCGAGGGATCGCGCGTTTCCACACACATGGCGGCAAGGCGCTCGCGCAGCTCGCGCACCTCGGTCAGGATCGACAGCACCTGGTCGTGCATACGGTCGGCACGGGCGTTGGATTCGTTGTTCTGACGCACGAGCTTGGCGTTGAGCGCAAACAGCGTGGCGTTGTCTTGAAGCAGCGCGTCATAGGAGCCGCGGCTGATTTGCAGCTCGGCGCGTAAGGTTTCGTTCTCGCCCCGCAAAAGACTTGCCTCAAAGGTGCCGCCCGTGGGATCGGTCTTGTGGATCAGCTCCTCCAGCTCCGCCACCTTTTCTCTCAAATGAATGCACTGCGTCGCGTGGTCCAGCCCCGCAAGCAGAGCCGCCTCGGTCTTGGTGCAGTGGTGCGCTTTATCTGCCGTCAGGGCGCGGATCTGCCCGTCAAGGGTAGCGATCGCCGCGTCCACGACCTCTTTGGCTTCGTCGCAAACGACGTTCATCGGTACGTCGGCAACGGTAATGGAAAATTTTTGCCTCATATTTGGCCTCCTTCCTCTTGCAAACAAAAAGACTTGGGTGTATAATGTAGCTATCGGACTTTGCCGCTTTGAATGGATCCATTACCATTATAATACATAGCGGCGCTTTTTTCAAATCTTTTTTTCAAAAGCGAGGAATTATTTTATGTCGGAATTTGCAAACTACCGTCGGATCGTGGTGAAGATCGGTACGTCGACCTTAACGCACGATGAGGGACACCTGAATCTGCGCCGTATCGAAGCGCTTGTCAAGACGCTTTCCGACTTCAAAAATGCGGGGATCCAGGTGATCCTTGTTTCCTCGGGTGCGGTCAGCGCGGGCGTGGCGCGCGTCGGTACGCATCGCCCCACCTGCACCGCCGAAAAGCAGGCGATGGCGGCGGTGGGGCAAAGTGAGCTGATGAAGCTCTATTCCCGCTTTTTCTCGGATTACGGGCATACGGTGGCGCAAATTTTGCTCACCAAGGACGTGATCGACATTCCCTCGCGCCGCGAAGCGGCAGAGGATACCTTCCGCACGCTGCTGGAAATGGGCTGCGTGCCGATCGTCAACGAAAACGACTCGATCTCGACCGAGGGGCTGAATTTTGGCGGTAACGACACCCTTGCCGCGTACGTGGCGCTGGTCTGCCACGCGGATCTTTTGATCAACCTTTCGGATATCGACGGCCTTTACGACAAGGATCCCAGAAGGTTCAGCGACGCGAAGCTGATCTCCCGCGTGGACGGTATTGACGAGCGCGTGCTTTCGATGGCGGGGGGCGCGGGCACCGCGCGCGGCACGGGCGGCATGGCGACAAAGCTTCGTGCGGCGCAGATCGTTTTGGAGGCGGGGATCCCGATGTTTATCCTCAACGGCAAGGAGCCGACCATTCTCTACGAGCTGATGGAAGGAAAGCAGATCGGCACGTATTTTTCTGCTAAATAAAAAAAGAAACAGGGCAGACCGACGGTCTGCCCTGTTGTTTGTATAACGAAAGCCACGCGATATGTCGCCCCACGCTTCGCGTGGTTCAAAAGAGGTTAACAGATGAGAAAGTAGTGAGCAACGGAAAGAGG
>JAGAMJ010000137.1 GCA_017624795.1 Clostridia bacterium | reverse complement strand
CCCCATGCAAATGAATTTCATTCGAAAGCTGCCCATTCCCCAGGAAACCAAAGAAAAGTATCCCGTGCCGCTGTACGCTGTCGAGAAAAAAGAGCAGCGCGATGCCGAGATCAAGAAGATCTTTGACGGTGCCTCCGACAAGCTCTTGCTTGTGATCGGCCCCTGCTCGGCAGACAGTGACGAGCCCGTAATGGAGTACGTACATCGCCTTGCCCGCTTGCAGGAGCAGGTCAAGGATAGGATCGTCATCGTTCCCCGTATTTACACCAACAAGCCGCGCACCACGGGCGACGGATATAAGGGTATGCTGCATCAGCCCGATCCTTCGGGCATGCCCGACGTTTATAAGGGAATTCTTGCCATTCGTGAGCTGCACACCCGTGTGCTGACCGAAACAGGACTTTCTACGGCAGATGAAATGCTGTATCCCGCAAACCACCGCTATCTGTCCGATCTGCTCTCTTACGTGGCGATCGGTGCCCGTTCCACCGAAAACCAGGAGCATCGCCTTGTTTCCAGCGGACTTGGTATTCCCGTCGGTCTTAAAAATCCCACGGGCGGCGATCTTAGTGTTATGATGAATTCGATCACCGCCGCACAGCACGCCCATTCCTTTATTTACAGAGGTTGGGCGGTCGAAACACAGGGCAACGAGCACGCGCACGCTATTTTGCGCGGCTACGTGGACGAGCAGGGCGCCAGCCACCCCAACTATCACTATGAGGATCTGGCACGCTTGGTGGCGCTTTATGACAAGTCGGGATTGCAAAATCCCGCCGTTATCGTGGACGCCAACCACGCCAATTCCGGCAAAAAGTACGCAGAGCAGCCCCGCATCTGCAAGGAGGTGCTGCACTCCTGCCGTCACAATGCCGACATCAAAAAGATCGTCAAGGGCTTCATGATCGAAAGCTATCTGGAAGACGGTTGCCGCAAGATCGGCGAGGAGGGCTTCGGTAAATCGATCACCGACCCCTGCCTTGGCTGGGAAAAGACAGAAAAGCTGATCCTTGACATCGCGGATCTGATCTGACCATAGCGAAAAAGCGGACGAAGCAAAAAATCGTCCGCTTTTCTTGACATATTTCGTCAAATGTGATAACATAAAGATGCTCAGATAGGAGGAAAAACTATGGGCAAAAAAGATATGGAGGTTTTGGAGGCAAGGATCGCCGAAGGACAGGCGAGAGAAGCCGCCGCAAGAAAGAAGAAAATGAAAGAAAAGCTCAAAAAGAAGAAGGCCGGCTTCTTCGCTGATTTCAAAAAGTTTATCACCAAGGGCAATATCGTGGATATGGCCGTCGGTGTTATCGTCGGCAGTGCGTTTACCGCGATCATCACCGCGCTCAGCAACGGTATCCTTAAACCCTTTATCAACTGCCTGCTGGCACTGATCCTTGGCAAGGATTCGCTCAGCGACGTTTACACCTTCCTGCAAAAGTCCTATAAGGTCGACGAAACGGGCAAAGAGGTCATTGACCTTGCCAACTCGATCTACATCGACTGGGGCACGTTCATCAACGCTATCATCAACTTCTTGCTGGTCGCATTCACGCTGTTCGTGATCGCGCGTATCGCACGCAACGTGATGAACAAGGCAAAGGCAAGAGAGTTGGCAGCCGCCAAGGAAGCAGAAGAGAAAAAGAAGGCGGAGGAAAAGGAAAAGGCAGAGGCAGCCGCTGCGCTTGCCGCCGAGAAGGAAGCACAGCTTCAAGCGTTCTACGCCAACGTGGCTCGTCAGACCGAGCTGCTGGAACAGCTTTCCAAGAAGCAGTAAAAATAAAAAAACGCTCGCGGAATTCCGCGAGCGTTTTTTTATTGGTGCGCTGTCATCAGTTCGGCAGCGATTCGTTGCATTTCGGCAGCATCGACCTTGACGTGCTTGCGGTCGTAGGTCACAAGCCCGTTGATCTCGTCCTCAACGTCGGCGATCTGGGTGTAGATGGCACCCGAAAGTCCCGCCCGCGCGGCGGGCAGGATCTCGCGCTCATAAAGCTCGGTCAATGCCCTTTGAAGATCCGCTTCGTTTTTGAACTTGCGATAGCCGTAGGATTTGTCGGGATTGAATACGTGCCCCTGGGCGGCAAGGGAATAGCCGCCGAACTCCGACAGGATCATCGGCTTGCCCGCAGGCCTGCATTTGACGGGCTTGAAGTATACGTGTGGGCTATCAACGTCGCTTTCCTTGACGGTAAACCACCCGGACGCGGTATCTATGATACGCGAGTCGTCCAGCGCGCGCAGCCGCCGATACGCGGCATCACCGTCAAACTGTCCCCACCCCTCGTTGAAGATCGTCCAATAGCAAATACAGGGGTGATTGTAAAGTGCCTTGACCGTTTCGTCCATCGCGCAAAGAAAGGCGTCGCGCGATGCGGTATTTTGGTGAAGGTGCTTGTCGTTTCGCCGCTTGAAGCCAAGCGTTGGAAGCGCCGTATCCCGCAAAAAGGAGTAGTCGCCATTGTTGACCATATCCTGAAAAACGATCATGCCAAGGCGGTCGCAATCATAGTAAAATTGCTCGGGCTCGATCTTGATGTGCTTGCGCAAGGTGTTAAAGCCAAGCGATTTGGCAAATAAAATATCCTTTTCATAGCGCGAGGGGTGCGCGGGGGTAAAAATGCCGTCGGGAAAATAGCCCTGATCAAGCAGTCCGTGGAAGAAATAGGGCTTGCCGTTGAGCAACAGACGCGGCACACCCTGCACGTTACCGACGCAAACTGTACGGCAGGCAAAATAAGAGCTGACGGTATCCTT
>JAGAMJ010000136.1 GCA_017624795.1 Clostridia bacterium | reverse complement strand
GGGATTTGAACCTCACGACCTCCGGGTTATGAGCCCGACGAGCTACCAAGCTGCTCTACCCCGCGATATGAAATTTAGAAGTGGTGCCGGAAGCCGGGATCGAACCGGTACGATACAAAGTATCACGGGATTTTAAGTCCCGGGCGTCTGCCAGTTCCGCCATTCCGGCATATCTTCGCCGAAGGGCGCCCCTTCAAATGCCTGTATATTATATCACAGTGTATTTCTCTTGTCAAGCCCTTTTTGGAAAAACTTATTGACAAAAAGCGATCAACGGGTTTATACTTTCAGTATAATCCCCCTAAAAAGGAGATGTTACACCATGATCCCCGAAAAATTTACAAACCGCATGCGCGAAATGCTTGGCGCGGACTTTGTAGCGTTTGAAGCGGCGCTGGAAGCGCCCGCCATTCGTGCGCTACGTGTCAACACGATCAAAACAAGCAGCGAAAAACTGATACCGTTGCTGCCCTTTGCGGTCAAGCCCTTACCCTTTGCCCCCGATACCTACTACGCCCCCGAGGATAAGGTCGGCGCTCTGCCCGCCCACCACGCGGGAATGTTTTATATGCAGGATCCTTCCGCCGTTTGCACCGTGTGCGCGGCGATACCGCAAAAGGGTATCCGAGCCATTGATCTTTGCGCTGCCCCGGGCGGAAAATCGACGCAGCTTGCCGCCGCCATTGGGGATACGGGTGTACTTGTTTCAAACGAATACGTCGCGGGGCGCTGCCGCATCTTGCAAGGCAACGTGGAGCGCATCGGCGCAAAAAACACGGTCGTCACCAACCTTTCGACCGACGCGCTTGCAAGCTTTTACGGCGCGTGCTTTGATCTTGTCGTCGCAGACGTGCCCTGCTCGGGCGAGGGAATGTTCCGCAAATATGAGGTGGCGAGCGAGGAATGGAGCGAGGAAAACGTCGAGATGTGTGCCGCGCGTCAGCGCGATATTTTGGAGAATGCGGCGGCGCTGGTCGCACCCGGCGGACGGCTTCTGTATTCGACCTGCACCTTTTCCTTGGAAGAAAACGAGCAGAACATAGATGCGTTTTTGAGCGCGCACTCCGACTTTTCGCTGATCCCCGTTTCCCCCGCGATCGCGGCGGTCACTGCCGACGGCATCAATTTCGACGGTGCTGCACGCGACCTGTCACTGTGCCGCCGTTTTTATCCGCACATTTCCCCCGGTGAGGGGCAATTTGTGGCATTATTGCAAAAAAGTGCCGATACGGTGTGCAAAAAAGCTGCCAAAACACAAAATTCCCTCCCCTCGCCCGACGCGAAAACGCTGGCGCTTGCACGCGGATTTCTCACGGAAACTCTTGAACAGGTCCCCGAGGACGTCACGGTCACACTTCTGCGCGATACGCTTTGGCTGACGCCCGACCTTCCCGTTCCGTCAAGGGGCGTTTTTGCGCCCGGGGTGTGCCTTGGCACACTGCAAAAAGGGCGTATTGAGCCGCATCATCAGTTTGCCTCGGCTCACGGCAAGAGCTACCGCCGCCGCGTGGAGCTTTCAAACGGTGACCCCCGTGTGCTTGCTTACTTACGCGGTGAGGAGATCCCTCTCACCGAAAATGAGTGCGCGTGCGGCAACGGCTATGCTGTCGTGCTCTATGAGGGCGCACCCTTGGGCGGTGGCAAGATCGTTTCGGGGCGATTGAAAAATCACTATCCAAAAGGGCTTCGGAATCGGGGCTAAATGTTACAAAAATTTCATTGTAAACAAACGGGAAAAGTGCTATACTGAAACAAAGTAACGGAGGTGACACTATGCTGACTGTATCAAATATTACAAAGCGTTATGGCAAAAATCTTGCCTGCAACGACGTTTCTTTTCACATCGACCGTGGCAGCATCACGGTGCTGCTCGGTCCCAACGGGGCGGGAAAAAGCACACTGCTGAAATCCATCACGGGCTTTTTGCGCTATAACGGCACCGTTTTTGTGAACGGTATTCCAAATAAGACGGTAGAAGCCAAAAGGGTGATGGGCTATATCCCCGAGATCCCCTCTCTTTACCCCAATCTGACGGTTGCCGAGCATATGGAATTCATCGCCCGTGCCTACAAGCTTACCGATTACCGTGACTTTGCCGAGGAGCTGCTGGACCGTTTTGAGCTGTCGGATAAAAAGAAAAAATTCGGCGACGAGCTTTCCAAGGGTATGCAACAAAAGCTGAATTTGTGCCTTGGGCTGTTGCCCCGCCCACGCCTTTTGCTCATGGACGAGCCGATGATCGGTCTGGATCCACACGCGATCAAGGAGCTGAAAAAGATGATCGAGGAAATGCGCGCCGAAGGGCGCACGGTGCTGGTTTCGACGCACATGATCGATAGCATCGATATGCTTTGGGACAGAACCCTGATCATGCAAAACGGTCACCTTGCCGCCAACGTAACGCGCGAGGAGCTGGAACAGAACGGGCAAAAATTGGAGGATCTGTTCTTCTCGATCACCGAAAGTGCGCCTGCCGTACCGCCCATCGAAACGGAGTGACACGATGAAGCTGATCTTTTATTACATGACGCGCACTGTCAAAAATCAGATCAAAAAGCTGTTTCGCACCTGGGTGGCTGTCTTTTTGCTGGTCTGCTTTGGCATCGGCATTCTGTTTGGCCTTGGCGCGGCGGGGCTTTCCTCTCTGTTTGAGGAGGACGTGCCCGAGGACGGATACGTTGAGGTGCTGCCCGACGACACGGCAGAGGACGCCTTGACCTTCACGGACGAGCAGAGAAACGGCATCGTTGAGCTTACCGTTGGCGGCATCGTGCTGTTCGTGCTTGCGTTCAGCATCGCGATGGCGGATAAAAACGGCGGCTCGATCTTCCTCATGGCGGACGTGAATCTCTTATTCCCCGCCCCGATGAAGCCGCAATCGGTGTTGCTGTTCCGACTGATCATGCAAGCGGGCACCTCGATCATCGCGACCATTTATTTGCTATTTCAGATCCCAAATCTTGTGCTCAATTTAGGACTTGGCGTCGGCACGGCATTCGCGATGCTTGGTGCTTGATTCTTTTTGATGATCTTTTCAAAGCTCCTGTCGGTGCTGCTTTACACGCTCGCCTCGACAAAGCCCGAATTGAAGCGCTATCTGCGTCCCTGCCTTTGGGGTGCGCTGCTTTTGATCGGTATTGGTTATTTTCTGCACGCAAGGCAGTCTGCCGACTATTTCACCGCGGCGCTCGGCTACTTCAACGGCCCTGTGACGCGCTATATCCCCTTGTGGGGGTGGCTGAAAGGGCTTGTGCTTTACAGTATGGAGGGTAACCTCGCGGGTGCGCTGCTCTCGGCGCTGGGGCTTCTTTTGCTTGCCGCTTTGCTGACTGTGGTCATCTGGCGTATCCGTGCGGACTTTTACGAGGACGCGATGGCGCGCTCCGAGGAAACTGCCGAAAAGCAAGCACAGATGCAAGCCGCACGTCCAAATCTGCAAAAGCGCAAAAAGGATCGAAACGATACGCTGCGCCGTGACGGGCTGTCACGCGGTGCGGGAGCTTCCGTCTACTTTCACAAGGCGATGTATAACCGCTTCCGCTTCGCGCATCTGCACGTTTTCACCAAGACCTCGGAAACCTATCTTGCGGTGTCGATCGGGCTTTGCCTGCTGCTTATTTTTATTGTGAAAAGCAGCTTCTTCCCCGTTGTGCCGCTTGTGCTTGCGGGCTTCGCCTTTTTCCGGTCGCTCGGCAATCCCATCACGCAGGATATCTCACAGGAAACCTTCTTTCTGGTGCCAGATACAGCGCACCGTAAGGTGTTTTTCTCGTTCGCGGCAGGTGTTGTGAACAGCGCGCTTGACCTGCTGCCCGCCCTTTTGGTCGCCGCCGTGGTCTTACGTGCCAACCCTCTCACGGTGCTTGTTTGGTTCCTTGTGATCGTGTCGCTCGGCGCGTATTCGGATAGCATCGGCATGTTCATTGACCTCTCGCTTTCCACGGGGCTTTCCCAAACCGTCAAATCCCTTGTGCAGATCCTGTTCATTTACTTTGGGCTTACGCCCGCGGCGGTGCTGATCGTGCTTGGATTTGCGTTTGATAAGCTGATGCTGTTTGCGCTGCTGACGGTGGTGCTGAATTTGATCATCACCGCGCTCTCGCTTTTGTTCTCACCTATGTTTGTAGAGAACGGAAGAAAATAAAAAACGCCGTTAAACCGCTTAACGGTGTAAGCTATTCGGGACGGACGCTTGCAAGCTCGCTATTCCGTCGCTACGCTTCTTGGGCGGGCGCCGTCCCCTACCAATATGATAAAAACAAAGACCGCCAACGGGAGTCCCGTTGGCGGTCTTTTTTTAATATTTGGTTTCGTCACGAAGCAGCCGCGAGCTGTTCAGCAGCACGGCGAACGCGCCGAAATTGTGGAAGATCGAGCCCGCAAGCGCGCTGATCACACCAAACGCGGAAAGTGCGATCATCAAAACGCTGATCAGCACCGAAAGCACCAGATTCTGATAAATGGTGCGCCGCGTCTTCTTGGCAAGGTCGATCGCAAAGGGAATGTTCGTCAAATTGTTGTTCATCAGGGCGATATCCGCCGACTCGATCGCAAGATCGGAGCCCATCGCGCCCATAGCGATGCCAACGTCGGCTTCGCGAAGCGCCAAGGCATCGTTGATGCCATCGCCCACCGCAAGGACGCTGTGCTCCTCGCCGCCAAGCGCGCGCAAGCGATCCATTTTATCCTTGGGCAAAAGCCGCGCATAGACCTCGTCAATGCCGATGCGCTCGCCAATGATCTTCGCGGGCTCCTCGCGGTCGCCCGTCAGCAGCACGGTACGCTCGGCACCAAGCTCACGAAGCGCCTCGATGCTTTTCTTCGCGTCATCGCGAAGCGTATCGCCAAAGCACAGACAGCCAAGCAAGCGCTCGTTACAGGAAACGAAGCTGACGCTGCCCATCGCATCAGCGGCAAACTCCGCAGGGATCGCGCAACCGCATTCCTCGATCCATTCGCGCCGTCCAAAGCGGATCACGGTGCCGTCGCTCCCCGTACCCTCAACGCCGCCGCCCGAAACCTCGCGCACGTCA
Source organism: Clostridia bacterium (assembly GCA_017624795.1). Lineage (GTDB taxonomy): Bacteria > Bacillota > Clostridia > Oscillospirales > CAG-272 > Firm-07. The sequence goes on along the minus strand of JAGAMJ010000136.1, from coordinate 2,131 downwards.
AGATCCTTATCGTAGGCGAGCTTCTTTTCCTCAACGTGATCGATCGCCGCGCGGGAAACGGGGTGTGTCGACGCCATGGCGACCGAAGCCGCCGCCGCAAGCAGCGCCTCTGGCGCAGTATCCCCAAAGCAAATGGCTTCGGTAAGCGCAAGCTCACCCTTGGTGACCGTACCCGTCTTATCGAAAACAACGGTGTCGATCTCGGTCAGCTCCTCAATGAAATTTGGAATTTTTGATCAGCACACCGCGCTTTGTGGCAGCCGACAGCGCCGCGATCATAGGCGCGGAGCTGACCAGCATCTGCCCACACGGGCAGGACACCACCAAAACGGCAATTGCCTTTCCCACGTCCCGCGTGATCAGCGCCACGATAGCCGCGACACCCAGCACGAAGGGTATGTAGTATTTAAGGAAGCGATCCATAATGCGGGACTCGGGTGCGGAAATGTTTTCGGACTTTTCCAAAAGCTGCAAGATCTTGGAAAACGAGGTGTCGACATACTCTTTTCTGACCTCGACCACGATCCTGCCGTCCAGATTCACCGTACCCGCATAAACGTCATCGCCCACCGTTGCGTGGGCGGGCTGGGGCTCACCCGTGAGTGATTTTTGGTCGATATGCGTGTCACCCGACACGACCACGCCGTCCACGGGAATGCCCGATCCGGGCTTGATCACGATCTGCTGCCCGACCTTCAAGGTCTTGGCGTCCACGGTCTGTTCCTCGCCGTTCGTGAGCAGGACCGCGGTATTTTGTTGCATTTTTTTCAGCCCGTCAATGACGTCCCTGCCACCCATGATGCTGCGCTCTTCCAATATGTGCGCGATATTCAGGATCAGCGGGATCAGCAGCGCCAGGATCAGCTCCTGGTTAAACACGCAAGCAACGATCGCGATGCCGACCAGAATTTCCATAGCGTTGGTGAGATTTTTTGAAAAAACGCCTCTCACGCCCGTGATGATCACGGGAACGCCCTCGATCAAAAAGCCGATGAAATACAGCAGCTGCGGCACAACGGGAAAGGGGTTGCCCAGCACATACGTGTAGATAAGCCCCACCACAAGGCAGGAAAGCGTTGCGATGCCGCAAATGATATCCTTTGTCAGCTTGCGGCGTCCCGCCTCGGTCAGATTATCACGCGAGAGAGCTTTCAAGCTGTTTTGCGCCATATTGTTGATATTTTCCATATTCGCTCTCTCCCCTTTAAGGATTCAAAAAGATCTTGTTATCCCCATCTGCCATCACGACCTTGCCGATCTTTCCGATAGCTGTCGTATATTTTTGATTAAAGATACGTCGATAAACAGATTCTTTTTCGATATCGTACTGCTGCTCACACGCGTGGCACTGCCCCGCCGCATCGGTGGGCACCTCGCCTGCGTGCGCGTGCGCCTCGGCATTACCCACGTAGATCCTCTCGCGCATGGATTTCAGCTCCTCAAAAACGCCCCAGAACTCGGAAAGCGCGGTATTGGCTTCACCGATCTTTTTGGACTGATCGGTCTTTGCCTTGGCGATCAAGGTGTTGGCATAGGACTGTGCCGCGGGGATCTCGTTGATCTTGTACTGATATGCTTCCTGCACCGTTGTTTCCGCCTGCACGGTATAATAGTTCACCTGGTTATAGATATCGCGTACCTCCTCGGGCATCGTCACCTGCGTCAGCTCCAACGAGGTGATGGTCACGCCCGCGCCGATCAGATCCAGCTTTTCACCGGCAAATGCCATCACCGCCTTGGAAAAGGCGTCCTTGCCGTCGGTCAGTATACTATCCACCGCCATATGGGCGCTTTCGTTGAGCATCGCCGTGCTGACAGCGCCGTCGATCAGCTTGGAAATATCCTTCACGTGCGTGGTGTACGCCACGGGATCGGTAACCGTATATTTAACAGATGCCGAAACAATGGCGATATTCTGATCACCCGTGATCAGATATCCGCCCTTTGTCGAATCGATCTTTCCTGACGTGTAGTGCGTGGTGACGCTTTGCTGGATCACCTGTCCTGACGGAATGGTGATCACCTCATCGATGAAATAAGGGAAGGTAAACAGCAGTCCGGGTTCGTGGATCTGCTCCTCATAGCTCTCCCCCACCAGCTTGCCAAAGCGCATCACCACCGCCACATTTCC
>JAGAMJ010000135.1 GCA_017624795.1 Clostridia bacterium | reverse complement strand
GAGGAAGCTCCTGTTGAGGAGGTCGCCGAGGCAGTTGTTGAGGAAGCTCCCGTTGAGGAAGTTGTTGAAGAGGTCGTCGAAGAAGCTCCTGCTGTCGCGCAGCCGCCCAAGGAAAAGCCCGACCGTGTCGTCATCGCCGAAACCGACGCCAACGGCAACGTGATTTATTCCGCATACAAGAAATCCTTCACGGCACGCATGATCCAATCCCCCGCCGAGGTGCAGGAGCGCTATGAAACCCTGAAAAACGCTCTGCTTTCCTACAAGAAGGTCAACTCCCGTGTCAGCTGGAGCTACGATTCCATCAAGACGGGTCGCAAGCAGCTTGCAAAGTTTGCCATTCGCGGCAAGTCGCTGTGCCTGTTCCTGGCGCTTGACGTGAACAGCTTGGAGGGCTCCAAGTACAACGTTGCCGACGCGGGCACCTCCAAAAAATACGCCGAGGTTCCCTGCCGCCTGCGCCTGTCCTCCAAACGCAGCATCAAGTGGGGCTTGGAGTTGATCGAAAAGCTTGCCGAGCAGGAAGAGCTTGTTGCAAATCCCAAGTTCACCCCCAAGAAGTGGTGTATGGAAAACGAAACGACCGAATCCCTGATCGAAAAGGGACTCATCAAGAAGATCGTCTGATCTCTCTTGCCCTACCTGCCCCGACACGCTTATCTGCGTGTCGGGGCATTTCTTTTGCCCGCATGCTTCACATCAAGCCCCCTTTTTTGTGACAGGTACTTGACATTTTCTTTGGAATACTTTATAATATGGTTTAGAGAACCATATTTGCTTTTTGAGAAGGAGGTCACCGTGGGAATATTCGACACCTTGCTTAAAATCTATTTATTTTGTACCGCGTTTTGTATTTTGCTGTATTTGCCCCGCCTTTCCTGTTGGGCTTGGGCAAGGCGCAAGCAGCCGCGACTGAAAGCACAGAAGATCCGCACGCTGGCTTTGCTGATCCCCGCGCGCAACGAAAGCGCAGCCATTGGCTCGCTTCTGGACAGCATTCAGCGGCAAAGCTACCCCCGTGAGGCATTTGACGCACACGTCATAGTAGCGTCGGCAGACGATCCGACCATCGAAATGGCACAGGCAGCAGGCGCAAGGGTGCATATCGTTGCAGGGCAAAGTTGCAAGGGCGACGCGCTGGATACCTGCATGAAGACCATTTTGGACGAAACGCCTCATCGCTATGATGCGTATATCATCGTGGACGCCGACTGCGTATTGGACGAAGCGTTCTGTGAGGAAATGAACAACGCGCTGGAAAGCGATGCTGAGATCATTTGCGCCAAGAAAAAGGTAAAGAATTATTTCTTTGGCGACCGCCGCTCACAGCCCCTCTCGGCTTGCTGCAACGCCATCATCTGGACCTTGATCGACAATATGGGCAACCGTGCCAAGGCGGCACACGGCGACGTGTGCTTTACCGTGGGCACAGGACTGATGCTTCGTGCCAACGTCGTGCGTATGAACGGGGGCTGGCCCTACCGTTCCACCGTGACCGAGGATATGGAGCTGATGCACGACGTTGTTTTGAAGGGGTGGAAGACCTTTTATTACGAGCACGCCGTTCTTTATATGGAGGAGGCAGACAGCCACCGCGTCACCAACAAGCGCCGTCGCCGTTGGCTCACGGGCGTGATCGACAGCAAGCGCCTTTACGCCCCCAAGATCTCGGCGGATCCCGTTGCCTCGCGCCGTTACCGCCAGATCTACCACACCAGAAATCTGTGGATCGTGTATCTGCTGATCGGCATTTCCACGCTGTTTGCGATCGGCAACGCGCTCGCCGCCATTTTGCTGCGTACCTTCCGCGATGCCCTTTGGTTCCCCGCGATGCGAAACGCCGTGATCGGTGTTGGCGCGATCTACACGATGTTCTTTATCATGACGCTGGTAGCGCTGATCGCGGACTTTGAAAATATCCGTTTACCGCTGCATCGCAAGCTGATCCTTTTGTTTGTTCACCCCATATTCTATATGGAATATATTCCCATTGTGGCAGTAGCGCTGTTCACCCCCTACGGGCGCTCGTGGGATGCCATTCGCCGCGTCAACTTTGCCGAAAGTGAGAAGGGAAAATGAAGCAAGACCGTATCCCCACCGACCAGACGCGCCCCGCCGTCCTTGCCGCGATCGAACAGTATGAGCGGGAAGGCGCCTTTGACCGTCACGCGGACCCCGTTGATGAAAGCATCGTGATCCCCGTAACGCCCGATTTTCCCTACGTTCCCCGCACCTTGACAAAGCGACTGCGTTATTTCTTCTCGCGCCGCTTTATCGTCTACCCCTTTGCAAAAAAAGTCAGCGAAAAAATGTTTTGCACCGTTGTGAAGGGAAAAGAGCATTTGCAGGGGATCGGTGCCGCCATTCTGACCTGTAATCACGTTGATAAATTCGACTGCCTTGTCGTGCAGCACGCTTGCAAGCCCAACCGCCCCTTTGTCGTTGCCGCCCCCTTTAACAATATGCGCGGCAGCTTTGGCGACCATATGCGTGCGGGCGGTATGCTGCCCCTTGGTAGCGATCTTGCTACGATCCGCAAATTCACCGCCGCCGTCAAGCACTACCTTTCGCGCGGAAAACGTATTCTGATCTATCCCGAGCAAGCGATGTGGTGGCACTATGAAAAGCCCCGCCCCTATAAGGACGGTGCCTTTGACCTTGCCGCACGCAACGGTGTGCCTGTCGTTCCCTGCTTCATCACCTTCCGCGGCACGGGCGTTTTTGACGGCAACGGGATCGAGCAAAAGCATTTTACGCTACACATTATGCCCCCTCTTTATCCCAAAAAGGAGCTTTCCTTCCGTGAAAACGTTGCCTTTCTGCGCGATGAAAATATGAGAATGTGCAAAAGAAAATATAAAGAGGTCTACGGCAAAGATCCCGAATACACCACCGAGCAGTCCAATGCGACTGCCACGCTTTGAGGTGCCGCTATGTTTCGCTATTATCTTGCCGTCATTTTGGGCGGCCCCGCCGTTCTTGCCGCGATTGCGATCCTCTTTGGGGATATATCACCCGCTTTTGCCTTTTTTGCGGCGTACGTCACTATGCTGATCGCCTTTTTGATCGACGCCGTCGTGGCACTTATCGTGCGCTATCTGCTGCCAAAGCGATGGCTGGACGGTCGGCTCCGCTTTTGGCGTGTACGCAAAGGCGAGCGCCGCATCTACGTGCGCCTTGGTATTCGCCGTTGGAAGGATAAGATCCCCGAAACGGGCGGCTTGCTGGTTGGCTTTTCCAAAAAGCACGTTGCCGAGCCCAAAAGCCCCGAATATTTACTGAAATTCCTTTCGGAGACCTGTTACGCCGAATGTATGCATGCGCTCTCGGTGATCGCGGGCTTTGCCGTGATCCCGCTATCCTTCTCGGCGCTTTTGCCTTTTTTCGAGCATCTTGTATTTTTTGGACTACCCGTGGCGGTCATCAACGCGATCTTACACGTCCTGCCGATCCTTGTGCAACGATACGTGCGTCCGTTTTTGCTGCACGCCTACGAGCATTGTTGCGCTGAAAAAAGCGCATAAAAAAACGCGATAACTCACCCCGTTTGGTGAGTTATCGCGTTTTTTACAGGTAACGCTTCAACATTTCAAGGTTATGCTCTTCAAACGCTATGATCTCGCGCGCAAGGCGCGTCGCCTCCTTGCAAGCCCCACGTGGGCCTTGGCTGTTAAGCAGCTTTGTCATATCGGTCACCCCCATATTGGAGCCCTCGATCATCATTTCCGCGATATGACTTGCAGTGGAATCGATCATGGTATTGATCGCAACACCGATACGGGCAGAAAAGCGCGTAATGATGTTCTCTTCCTTCGCTTCCAGCCCCATTTTACACAACGCCTCGGCGGCGCGGGCGGCATATTTCTCGTAGCCGTCCAGCTGCATGGTCATCACGCTACGCAAGCTATCCTCTTTTACGTGGGGCAACAGATTGATGATGGAATCGGCTCCCATCTTGGCGTTTTTATAGATCTCACCAAGAAAAAGCTCCTCGGTGATCTCCCTTTTCTCTTTCGTTTCGGGCATCGCGCTTACTCCTCTATCAAAAACTTTGCAAGAGCGGCAATTTCCGAAAGCGCCGAAGCAGGGTTTGGAGCGAACTCGGATCATTCTCTCTTGCACAAAAAATGCGGGACACGTTTAGTTTTAG
>JAGAMJ010000134.1 GCA_017624795.1 Clostridia bacterium | reverse complement strand
TTCCTCTGCCTGTCGCTGACGGTTGATCTCGCACAGCTCCATAGCAAGCGCACGCGCCTGCTCGGGCGTTTTGGAGAGCAAGAGCTCTACGGCACGGGACGCTTCGCTCATGCGGCCTGCCGCATTGATGCGGGGCGCAAGCCCAAAGCCGATGAAGGAGGAGGTGATCTTTTTCTTTTTGACAGGACGGGTGTCCCCTGCGGTGCGATTTCCCACCGATGCCTCCTCTATGAGAGCAGAAAGCCCAAGGCGCGCGTTTTGCTCGATCCGTTTGAGTCCCAAGGTGACGATCAAGCGGTTTTCGTCGGTGATGGGCATCACGTCAGCGATCGTGCCGATGGCAACAAGATCGGCGTACTCCATCGCTACGCGGCGCACGCCGTCGATCTCGCTCTCGCCCTTTTCCATACCGACGGTACATTCGTAAGCCATAATGACCTTGAAGATCACGCCAACACCCGCCAATTCCTTGAACGGATAGGGACAATCGGGGCGATGAGGATTGACGATGGCAACGGCATCGGGCAAGGTTTCGCGACATTCGTGGTGGTCGGTGATGACCATATCGATGCCAAGAGAGGTTGCATAATCCACCTCAGCATTGGCGGTAATGCCCGTATCCACCGTAATGATACAGCTCACCCCTGCCGCGGCAAAGCGATCAATGGCGGCAGCGGAAAGCCCGTAGCCCTCCTGGCTGCGGCTCGGAATATAGTAGTCGACGGTGGCGCCAAGCCCCGACAGGTAAAGATACAGCAAGCTGACAGCCGTCACGCCGTCGACGTCATAATCTCCGTAAATGACGATGCTTTCGTTCGTTTCCACCGCGCGGCGGATACGCGCAACGGCGAGCTCAATGTCGCGCAGCAAAAAAGGACTGTGGAGCATCGTATCCTCACAGCGCAAAAAGCGCTCGACCGCCTCCTTTGTACGGTGCCCACGGCAAAAGAGAAGGCGCGCACAAAGCGGCGATACACCGACCTCGCTTGCAAGCGAGGCGATCTGCTGCTCGGTTGGTGTGCACGCTTGCTCGCGCAGCGTCCATATTTTTTCGGTTCTTTTATGTTCCATGTACGTTCCTTTCCTTCATAAACCCCTATCAATCGTGCGGCTCTGCCTTTTCGGTGATCGCGACGATCTCGATGTCCAAACGGCGCGAAACCACCAGCTTGGAGTAAAAAAAGATCAGTAAAAACGACAAAAGCAGTCCTGCAAGGGCAAGCAAAAGCGATGCACCCTCACCAAGAGAGAGCTTTGCGCCGATAAGATACGCAGCGATCGCCAAAGCGACGGGTAAGAGGAAAACGAGCGCCGCATAGCCCATGATGCGTTTGGTGCGGCTTTCGACCTCAACGGTATCCCCCGGCGCTGCGCCCACCGTGTTTCTCGCGCGAGCGCGCGTTTCGCCCTTGCTGCCAAGCAGCGTGCAGACCGAGCAGCCCTTGCCGTCTGCCGCCTTGTGGCAACCGTCACAGGCCGCGCGGCGCTCGACCGACACGACGGCAATATCGGGGGATATAATTTCCACAACGGTTGCTTTGGTTTTCATATTTTCTCCTTTTGGCATGTTACCCTTTGTCGCTCGGGGATCACGGCGGGAGCAAACCCCCACCCTACAAGTTGTTTCCCTCCGTTAATAAGGAATCGGTGATGCAGGGCGCAGCTTATTGACGAAAGCGTGCTATAATAGCAAGCGCGGTGCGCAGTCCGTCAATGGCGGCGCTTGTGATGCCGCCCGCATATCCCGCACCCTCGCCCGCGGGATAAACCAAGTCCTCGCCAACGGCGGCACGTGACTCACCGCGCAGGATACGCAAGGGCGAGGAGGTGCGTGTTTCAACACCCGTTAAAACCGCGTCCGGCGCGGCAAAGCCGCCGAGCTTGCGGTCAAAGGATCGCAGCCCTGCCGCCAGCGTATTTGTGATAAAGGGCGGCAACACAGTATAGAGATCCGCCGTTCGTACACGTCCCCCGCCATAGGTGGGCAGAATGCGAGAGGGCTCGGTCCAGCGTTTGTTTTCCAAAAAATCTCCGACCGTCTGCACGGGCGCGTAAAATTCACCGCCGCCGGCGATATATGCGGCTTGTTCCAAATTCCGCTGAAAATCGATCGCCGAGCGAATGTTACCGCCAACGTCATAGGGATTCACGGATACCGCAACGGCAGCATTGGAGTTGCGTCCGTCACGGGCGTGATAGCTCATACCGTTGACCACAACGCCCCCTTGCTCGGAGGCGGCGGTGACCACCTCTCCGCCGGGGCACATACAAAAGGTATAGACGCCGCGCTCAAGCGTAGTATCCGAGAGCGCGTATTCGGCAGGTCCGAGCGCGGGGTGCCCCGCCGCGTCGCCATAAAGCGCGCGGTCAATATCGCAGCGCAAATGCTCGATACGTACGCCCACCGAAAAGGGCTTTGGTTCAAGGCACAGCGAGTGCGCCATCAAGGTTTCAAAGGTATCTCTTGCACTATGCCCGATGGCAAGCACCAGAACGCCTGCCTCGATCTCGCCCGTGCTTGTGTGCGCGCGGACGGTGCCGTTTTCAAGCGTATAATCAAAAAGACGTGTGCGATAGCGCACGCTGCCACCAAGCGACGCGATGCGGTTCAATATCCCGTCAACCACTTGGCGCAGAATATCGGTGCCCACGTGGGGCTTTGCTTTGATCAGAATATCCTCGGGCGCGCCGAACTCACAAAGGCGGCGCAGAACGTAATTGCAAAAGGGATCGTTCACACGGGTGACAAGCTTGCCGTCTGAAAAAGTTCCCGCCCCGCCTGCGCCGAATTGAATATTCGACTCGGTATCCAAAATTCCTTTGGTGCGAAAGCGCTCGGCGGCTGCGGCGCGCGCCTTAACGTCGTCGCCGCGATCGATCAAAACGGGGCGATAGCCCTGCTCGGCAAGCATCAGCGCAGCAAATAACCCCGCAGGTCCCATACCCACCACCAAGGGGCGGGCGGAAAGGGGCTGCGTGCCATGCGTCACAACGGGCAGCTCCTCGACAAAAGGTCTTGCCCCCGCCTTTTGCAGCGCCGACTCACTGACCTCGATCGGCTGATCGTAGTAAGCAAGCACCGTGCAGACCTGCATAATGGCATTTTTTCGTCTTGCATCAAAAGACTTTTTATAAAGACGAAAATGAAGCCCCACGGCACCAATGCACGCGCGCTTCATTTTCGTTTTTGCTATTTTGATGATCTCGCTTTCGGGCGCATCAAAGGGGGCGCGCAAGCCCGACAGCAACAACGCATCGATCTGCATCACTTTGCCTTGACCGTGACGACCAGCTCAATATCGACCGAAAGCCCAACACCCTCGGGTAGCTCCAATTCAAGCTGATTCAAAGAGAGCTTGTATTCACCCTCGCCCGCATTTTCGGGAAGGCGAACGCCGATCTCCTCGGCGCGGCGCAGATCGCTGATCTTGCCCTCGACCTTGACGGTATCCACAGAAAGCGCATAGGTATAGTTTTCCTGTCCGTTCACGACGCGAACAGATACGTAGTCACAATCGGTCCTGCCCATCACTACGATCCAAATGAGAAAGGCAAGCAACAGGCAGATCACCGCGGCGATGATGTTAGCGCGGTAATTGCTTTTGACGGTGTATTCCCCGCCGTTTTGCTGTTCCAATCCATTCGCAGTATTCAAATGCTTACGATCCATACTCAAACAACCTCATATCAGACTGCCGCATCTTCCTGCTTGCCGAGCAGCTCAAAGAGCTTGCGGCGCAGAGAGACCGACGTAAATTCACGAAACAGCTCGCCCTTGTAGGCGATGGAAATGGTACCCGTTTCCTCCGAAACGACGATGATCACGGAGTCGCTCTGCTCGGAAAGGCCGATGGCGGCGCGATGGCGCGTGCCAAGCCCCTTGAAAATATCGGTCTTTTCGGAAAGGGGAAGATAGCAGCCCGCGGCGTAGACTCTGCCGCCGCGCACGATCACAGCTCCGTCGTGCAACGGGGCCTTGTCAAAAAACACGGCGCGTAAGAGCTCAGGCGTCAGCTCCGCGTTCAGCGTCGTGCCCGTGCGGATATATTCGCCGATCCTTGTGGTACGCTCGATCACGATCAGCGCACCCGTTTTGGAAAAGGACATATCCTTGACCGCCTCGACCACCGCGTCCACGTTGGCGGACGAAAGCGCCATGGAGCGATGCTCGACCCCGATGGTTTTAAGGCCGCGGAAGGGCACGGAGCCGATGCGCTCCATCGCGGCGCGGATCTCGGGCTGGAAAACGATCGCCAGCGCCACGATGCCGTAGCCGAAGAAGGAGCCGAAAATATATTGCAACGCGTGCATATTGAGCAATTCGCTTAAAGCATAGATGCCGAACAGCAAAACGATGCCTGCCATCAGCTTGCCTGCGCGGCGGTCGCGCACGAACAGGTAAAGCGCAAAAAAGATCAGCGCAAGCGCCAGAATATCCAGCGCGTCCCACCAGCTAAATCCCTTGAAGGGATCTGTGAAATATGTAGATGCAAAGCCGCCCGAAAACAGCTTGTCAAATAAATCCTTCATAATACCGCCTCTATATCCTTCGTCGTGCAAAGCACGCGACACGTAAATTTCAGAAAAACAGGGTGCAGAAAGCAATAATGCCCTATTTTTTATTATTATATCATATTACTTTATAAATTGCAAAGGGTTTTTGCGAATTTTTTATGCATTTTTTCAAAAAAAGTTCACATTTTGAGTTGAATTTGATTCGGGCAAAAAATTCTTGCATTTCGCGCCCTCATAGGGTATAATGGAGGCAAGAAAATCACCGTGCTGCGCACGG
>JAGAMJ010000133.1 GCA_017624795.1 Clostridia bacterium | reverse complement strand
CCATTTTGGTCGCTTATATGGCGCTTGTTTCTTTGATGAAGGATATCCGCCGCACCTTTATGTATCACGGCGCCGAGCATAAAACGATCTTTTGCTATGAAAACGGAATGACATTGACGGTCGAAAACGTGCGAAAGCAGCGCCGTTTTCACCCCCGTTGCGGCACTTCTTTCCTGATCCTGATGCTGCTTGTCAGTATTCTGATCGGCATTTTTATCCCCGCAGACATCAAGGGCATCAACGATACCGCATATACCTTTATCCGCGCCTTGATCAAGCTTTTGCTGATCCCGCTTACTATGGGTATCGGCTATGAGCTGTTAAAGCTTGCGGGACGCCACGACAACCTTTTCACTCGCATCATTTCGGCACCGGGTATGTGGCTGCAACGTATCACCGTGCGTGAGCCGACCGACGATATGATCGAGTGTGCCATCAAGGCATTCGTTGCCGTTATGCCCGAGGAGGATAAGAAACAAATGCTTGATCAGGAAGCAGAAACTGAAAAATAAACAAAAAGCCCTCTGCTTGGGGCTTTTTTGTTTATTTCCACATAAATCTGTTGACTTTCAATTTTATAAAAGGTATAATAAATTTGACTTAAATTTTGCGAAAGGCAGGATCGGAACATGAAGGAAATTTGCTTTACAAATCTCCCCTCGGAGCTCCTTGCAGGCACCAAGGAAGTACTTCTTCAGCTTGAACTTTGTGAGAGCGATTCGGGAACGCCTGTTTCCGTTGAGCGCGGAGGGAAGCTTTCAATCGGTATGAAGGACGGCGTTGTTAATATTACTTATGCGCGCCGCTGCGAATATTTCCGCGCGCTTTCCTATTTGTCGGGCGTTCTTGACGGTGGCGATGCCGTTAGCGAAACCAATTATCAGACCATGCTGTGCCTGATGGCAGATTGCTCCCGTAACGCTGTTATGAGTGTGGAGGGCGTTAAAAAGGAGCTTCGCTATTTGGCACTTATGGGCTTTGATTCAATGATGCTGTATACCGAGGATACCTACGAGATTGAGGAATATTCTTATTTCGGCCGTATGCGCGGACGCTATACCCATGAGGAGCTGCGAGAGCTTGACGATTACGCCTATGATCTTGGCATTGAGCTGATCCCCTGTATTCAGGCGCTCGCTCACTTGGCGCGCGCGTTGCAGTGGGGGACCCAATTCCGCGGTATCAGAGATACGAAAGATATTTTACTTGTCGGCGAAGAAAAAACCTATGAATTTATCGATGCCGCGCTGAAGGCCTGCGCTTCCTGCTTCCGTTCCCGCCGCATCAATCTTGGCATGGACGAGGCACACGATCTGGGACGCGGCAAATACGAGGCGTTGCACGGTATCGTCAAGCGTTCTGACATTATGTTGGAGCATCTGAACGTTGTCACGGAGCTTTGCAAAAAATATGACTTAGAACCTATGATCTGGAGCGATATGTTCTATCGCATGGCATTCGACGGCAATTATTACGTCAGTGAAGGTGACGTGCCGTTGGAGGTCATGGAAAAGGTTCCCGAGGGACTCACACTGATCTATTGGGATTATTACACCACGGAGGGTAGCCGTGATCGCTTTTCGCACATGGTTGAAAGCCACTTGAAGTTCCCGAATAACAAGGTCATGTTCGCGGGCGGTGCTTGGGGCTGGTCGGGCTTTGCACCTTTCAGCCGCTTTTCGTGGAAATCGTCGGAGATCCAGCTTGGCATCTGTCAAAAATACGGTATGACCGATTGGATCATCACCTCTTGGGGGGACGATGGCAGAGAGTGTAGTAATTTTGCGTCCTTGCCCATTCTGCTCTATTATGCTGAATACGGCTATCACGGCAAGCCCGAAGCCGTTTGGTTGGAAAAGCGAGCAAACGCCTGCTTTGGCATTGGATTTGAGGACCTTCTTACAATGGATGCGCCCAATGAGTTTGCACCCGGATTGACCAATCCTTGCAAATATTTGCTCTATAATGATCCGCTTGAAGGGCTCTTTGACGCGCATATGGATCCGTTGACTGTGTCTGAAGAATACGTTAAGGCGGAGAAAAGGTTGCTTGACTTGGCTGATCACCCAACACTTGGCTATATCTACACAAGCCTTGCGGCGCTTTGCCACGTTTTGATCCGCAAGAGCGATTTCTGCGTGCGCTTGCGAAATGCATATCTCGCGGGCGATCGCAATACGCTTGCCGCCCTTGCGGACGAGGTTGCCGTGATCGTTGCAGATCTGGATGATTTTCTTGTCAAATTCCGTGAACAATGGATGGCGGAAAATAAGCCCTACGGCTTTTCCGTGCAGGAGATCCGTATCGGCGGTTTGCGTGCCAGACTTCTCTCAACCGCCAATCGTATCAAGGAATATCTTTCAGGGGCAGTGAGCTCCATTCCCGAATTGGAGGAACCCGTGTTGCCTGTATCGAGGATCAGAGATAATCCGTATATCAGCCACAATTGTTGGCGTGAAAAATTGACCGCTTGTGTTCTTTAATTGCTTGAAAAAGAACTCCCCGTACGGGGAGTTCTTTTTTGCTTAGCAATGTTCACGCAACGTTTCCAATGCGCCTTTTTCGATACGGCTTACGTAAGAGCGCGAAATGCCAAGCATCTGCGCCACCTCGCGCTGCGTGTGCGGCTCGCCCCCGCCAAGCCCGTATCGCAAAATGATGATCTGCCGCTCGCGTTCCTCCAAGACCTGCTCCACAAGTCGACGCACCAATGCGCTTTTGACTTTCAAATCGACTTCCTCCTCAATATTATCCTCTGTCGCGATCACGTCGATGTAGGTGAGGGGGTTGCCGTCGCGGTCCACGTCGATCGTTTCGTTGATTGAAACCTCCGCCGAGAGTTTTTTCTGTGAACGGAAATGCATCAGGATCTCGTTCTGGATACATTTTGCCGCATAAGTGGCAAAACGGGTGCCGTTTTCGGGGTTAAAGGAGTCAACCGCCTTGACAAGACCGATGCTGCCGATCGACACCAGATCCTCTTGGTTTTTTGCCGTACTGTAATACTTGCGAACGATGTGGGAAACCAGACGTAAATTGTGAAGGATCAACTTTTCTCTTGCCGCATCGTCCCCCTCGCGTTTGGCAAAGAAGGCGGCTTGCTCCTCGGCTGCCGAAAGGGGCGGGGGAAAGTTTTGGGGCGTTCCGATGCCTAGCAGAAAGTGGACGGCGTTCAAAAGAAGCGAAAGCAATATCGAAAACATAAAAATCACCTCCGCAACTACTATATGAAGCGCCGCTTGTCCCGAATCACCAAGGAATATGCCGTAAAACATCGAAAATGGGTGTGGTTTCCTTGACAGAAGTACAGAATTTTGATATACTAAAATAAATCCATCTTTTGGGAGGCATTCAATGAAAAAACTGATCGGCAATGCCGTCGTCGGTCAATCGGGCGGCCCCACTGCTGCCATCAACGCGACGCTTGCGGGTGTGATCCGCGGCGTGAAGGAAAATGTGGGCGACGGTGCCATTAAGACCTTATACGGTATGAGAAACGGCGTCGAAGGACTGCTTCAAGAGCGTTTGATCGATCTTACGGCTTTTTTTGACAGCGACGAAAAGATCGAGGCGTTAGAGCATACCCCTGCCGCTGCACTCGGCTCTTGTCGCAAAAAGCTTCCAAAGCCCGGCGAGGACGATGCGGTCTATGAAAAGCTTCTTGCCATTTTCAAAAAATATGACATTCGCTATTTCTTCTATATCGGCGGAAACGATTCCATGGATACCGTGGCGAAGCTTTCTGCCTATACCAAAGAGCAGGACTATGATATGTGCATCATGGGCGTGCCAAAGACCATCGACAACGACCTTGTCGTGACCGATCACACGCCGGGATTTGGCTCTGCTGCAAAGTATATCGCCGTTACGTTGCAGGAGATCATTCGCGATTGTGCGGTATATACGATCCCTGCTGTCACGATCGTTGAGATCATGGGACGCGATGCGGGGTGGCTGACTGCCGCGGCGGGTATCAGTCGCGTGGTCAACGGCGTTGCCCCCGATCTGATTTATTTGCCCGAGCGCCATTTTAATAAGGAGGAGTTCTTTGAGGATCTCCGTGCCGCCCTGCAAAAGCACCCCAACGTGGTGATCGCCGTTTCCGAGGGCATTCGTTTTGCCGACGGCACTTACGTTTGTGAGGGCTTTGGTGTGGCTTCCACCGATGCGTTTGGACATAAGCAGCTTTCGGGTACGGGCAAGGCGTTGGAATACGCCGTTAAGGCAGAGCTTGGCTGCAAGGTGCGCTCCATTGAGCTCAATCTCCCCCAGCGCTGCGCCTCTCATATCGCCTCTGCCACTGACCTTGCTGAATCTGTGTGCGTGGGCAGAGCTGCCGTCAAGGCGGCTTCGGAGGGTGTGACGCGTCAAATGATGACCATTGTGCGCGACAGCACCGAGCCCTACGCATATCATGTCGGGCACAGCGACGTTTCCGAGATCGCCAATCAGATCAAGGCGGTGCCTGCTGCATTCATCAACGATCGCGGCAATAACGTGACCGACGAATGCGCGCGCTATTTGCTGCCTTTGATCGCAGGCGAGGCGACACCGAAATACAAAAACGGTATTCCCGAATATCTCACCATTGAATAAAAAACGTAATGCGTATAGCAGTATTTTGTTAAATCAGACATAACTGCGGAGAATTGAAATGATAAGAACAGAGCACAGAGAAGAAAAATGGCTTTTTCCTTTTGTTGAGTATGCACCGACAGATAAAAAGGGCGGTTTGCCGCTCATCATACAGCTTCACGGTGCCGGAGAGCGCGGAAACGGACAAGAGGCGCTTTCTCTTGTCGATGTTCACGGCTTTTCAAAATTTATCGCCGATAAAGAAATCCCTTGTATTTTTGTAATGCCACAATGCCAGGAAGGTAGCTTTTGGGCGGCAAGAGTTGAGTCGCTTATCACTTTTATCGATCAACTGATCGAGGAATATGATATTGATCCCAACAGAGTTTATCTGACGGGACTCAGTATGGGCGGTTACGGCACGTGGTTTACGGCAATGGCGCGCCCTAAGCTGTTTGCTGCGATCGCACCTATTTGCGGTGGAGGTATGGCGTGGAATGCGCATGTTCTGAAAAAATTACCGATATGGGCATTCCACGGTGCGTGCGACAATTCGGTTTCTCCTACGCAGTCTGACGAAATGGTGGAAAGGATCAGAGCGGCTGGCGGCAACGTGAAATATACCAGAATGGACGGTGTCGGACACGACGTTTGGATCTATGCATACAACCAAGAATTGTTGGATTGGTTGCTCAGTCATTCCAAGTAAAAATGAGCAAGAACAGAAGAAATTTTTCTTCTGTTCTTGCTTTTTTGTTAATAAAAAAGTGATACGTCTACATATTTTTTGCTGTTTTGGGGAAAAATTTTAGCGATCAATGTGGAGGAGGTGCCACACTTTCGATGACAGAAAATTATCAGGAAAATGTCGAAAAATTCACCGAAAAGCTTGGCGTGAATAAAAATTTTGACGTGATTAAAAAGGTGCTTAAAGTCGGTGATGGAGAGATAACACTTTTTTATATTGACGGGTTAATCAAGGACGGCGCGATGCAAAAGCTGTTCATTTATTTGCTCTCGCTTAAAAAAATGCCGAGGGACGCCACCGCTTTCCTTGAAGAAAATATGCCCTACGTAGAGTGTGACGTCACCGATAGCGAAGAAACGATGCTGCAAATGGTGCTGTCGGGTGCCACCTTGATGCTGGGCTCTACCTTTGGCAGGAGCGGTATGATCATAGATGCACGGACCTATCCCGCGCGCGATACCGCAGAGCCCGAAAATGACCGTGTGATGCGCGGCGCGCGTGACGGCTTTGTCGAAACGCTGATCTTCAAAACAGCTCTGATCCGCCGCCGTATTCGGGACGTGACGCTGACGATGCAGTATCAAACGGTCGGCAAAAGCTCGAAAAGCGACGTGGTCGTGGCGTATATGTCGGATCGCGCCGATCCAAAGCTTGTAAAATATATCACAGATAAGATAGCTTCACTGGCGATCGATGCGGTGACGATGGGGCACGAGTCGCTGGCTGAGGCGCTGATCCGCACGCGCTGGTACAACCCTTTTCCCAAAATTCGTTATACCGAGCGTCCCGATACCGCCGCCGCGCATTTGTTGGAAGGCAGCGTGATCGTGTTGCTTGACAATTCGCCGTCGGCGATGATCCTGCCCACGTCGATCTTTACCTTTTTGCAGGAAACGAACGATTTCTACCTGCCGCCGCTGACGGGCACTTACTTGCGTCTTGTGCGCCACGCGGTCTTTTGGCTGACGCTGTTTTTGACGCCGCTTTGGTTTCTTGGTGTCTTAAATCCCGATATGGT
>JAGAMJ010000132.1 GCA_017624795.1 Clostridia bacterium | reverse complement strand
GGGAAACAGACAGAGCATTTGCGAGATTATGACGCATCTGCTCAATAAATGGAGCAAGCTTTGGCTTTTGCGCGATGACAGTTGCGTCAACGTTTTCGATATCGTAACCTACGGCACGTATGCGGCGCATAATCTCTGCGGCAAGCAAAAGACTGTCAGCCCCCGCATACTGCGGATCGCTGTCGGGGAACAGCTTACCGATATCTCCCATCGCGGCAGCGCCTAAAAGCGCGTCCATAACGGCGTGAGTCAGTACGTCGGCATCAGAATGTCCAAGCAATCCCAGTGTGTGGGGGATCTCGACACCGCCTAAGATGAGCTTGCGTCCCTCAATCAGGCGATGGACGTCATATCCGTGACCGATCCTCATTTCCTTACCTCCCGTTTTGACAGAATGAATTCTGCCATTTCAATATCATCGGGTGTTGTGATCTTGATATTTTCCTTGCCGCAGTCCACCAGCTTCACGGGGTGCTTGACGCGTTCCATCAGCTGGTTGTCATCGGTGATGCGGTCATCCGTAACATGCGCCAGAGCGGCGCGGTACAGATCTGCGTGAAACACCTGCGGCGTTTGTGCCAAAAACACCTTGTCGCGGTCAACGGTCGTGGCAATAAAGCCGCGTGGATTTGCCGTTTTTACCGTGTCGGAAACGGTGCAGGCAGCAGTTGCTGCGTGATGGCGGTACGCCATGCGGCAGACCTTGGCGATCTGCTGCGGTGTGATCAGACACCTGGCTCCGTCGTGAATGGCGACAAAGCGTGTTTTTGGGTGGATCTTGCGAAAGCCGCGCCGAACCGATGCGGCACGGGTATCACCGCCGCGAACGACCTGACTGAATTTGGTGATGCCATACGTCACGGCAAGGCGTTGTACGGCTTCCATATCCTCCACACGCGCCACGACAATGATCTCGTCAATATAACGGGACGCCTGAAACGCGCGCAGCGTGTGTGCCAGAACGGGAATGCCGTTTAATTCAAGGAATTGCTTGGAAAGCGTTGTACCCATACGGGTAGAGCTTCCTGCCGCAACGATAATGGCAGCCGTGCGGGGGGAGGGATCCTTGCCCCCAAGAGTCAGCACCACGTCGGCGGCAAACTCTGCAAATGCCATATCAGCCCTTCAGCTCGCCGTTTTCAATGTCGACGAACATATCAATGCGTTTTTTGTGCTTTCCACCCTCAAATTCGGTGTCCACAAAGATATCGGCAAGATCAACGGCAAGGCCTTGACCGACAACACGCGCGCCAAAGCAAAGAACGTTGGCGTCGTTGTGCAGACGGGTGAGCCGTGCGCTGAATGTGTCGGAGCAGCAAGCGGCGCGAATGCCCTTGTGCTTGTTTGCAGCCATGGACATACCAATGCCCGTGCCGCAGATCAAGATACCGAGGTCACACTCACCGCTTTGGATCTTCTTGCAAAGGGCGTGTGCGTAGTCGGGATAATTGCAGCTGTCGGTGGTGTGTGTGCCGACGTCGATCACCTCAAAACCGCGTTCGATCAGGTGATCGCGGACGATCGCTTTGAGCTCGGGGGCGGCGTGATCGCAACCAATAACCAATTTTTTCATAAGGGGAGAAGCTCCTTTATTTATTTTCGTTTAAGCGAGCAAGACGTTCACGCTCTGCTTGTGGCAGACGGAGGTAAATGGGGTTCAGCTCGGCATCGGTGCCGCGCTGACCGTTCAAAAATGCGCGGTAAGCGCATCTTGCAACCGATACGGCGTTCTGATCCGTCAAAAGGGGAGAGATGCGTTTGGGCGCGGTTTTAACGGCGACACGTGTCATTTCCTCCACACCGTCGCCAACCAAGGCAAAGGGCTTGTCCTTTTCTGCCATTTCTGCATCCAATTCAAGTGCGGAAAGGGCGCGATCGGGGCAAAGGCGCACAAGAGCGTCGCCTTCATAGCGGAACAGTGCGTTGTAGACCTGTCCGCGGCGCGCGTTCATCACGGGGCAAATGATCCCGTCAAAGGGTACGGCGTTCAGGGCAAGCGCCTCCAAGGTCGAAACCCCGATACAGGGCTTATTTTTGCCAAAAGCAAGACCTTTTATCGTTGCGACGCCGATGCGTACGCCTGTAAAGGAACCGGGACCCACGCTGCAAGCAAAGAGATCGATATCATCAACCGTAAAGCCCGCAGTTTTCAGCACGGCTTCCACCATGGGGAGCAGTGTTTCGCTGTGGGTATTTCCGTTTTTGACGTGAAAGGACGCGATCGGCGTTTCGTCGCGGCAAAGTGCCACGCTTGCCGTCACGGCGGTGCTGTCAAGAGCCAGAATTAACATAGCGACTCCTTTTTGATGCGGATGCGTCTGCTATCGGGGCAGCTTGCATCGTTTTTTTCTATGGTGACCTTCAAATATTCGTCGGGAAGGGCAAAGGGGATATTCTCGCTCCACTCCACAAGGCAGATGCCATCTCGCGCCAGATAATCGTCGTAGCCGATGGAATACAGATCGTCCTCACCCGTGATACGGTACATATCAAAGTGAAACAACGTCTTTTCCTTGCCGCGGTATTCATTGACCAGCGCGAAGGTGG
>JAGAMJ010000131.1 GCA_017624795.1 Clostridia bacterium | reverse complement strand
GTTCAAAAGATGATGCAGATCCTTGCCACCCTCGGTCAGCATGGTCACGTGGACCTTTTGCCCCGTAGCTTCCAAAAAGCGCATCACGGTTTCGGGCATGGAGTTATAATATGTATGACTGTTTCCAATAAACAACAGCTTCATGGTCCACCTCTTAACAAATGATTTACGTATAATATCATATCATAAAGAGCAAGAGGTGTCAAGCAAAACGGCTCTTACATTTTTGGCAGCGAGCGCAGCTTATGCGGTGCATACCCGAAAAAGACCTGCCCCGAAAAACTTTTCATCGCAAAATATTTCCTTTGAAAGCGTTTCTTCCGTTTCCTTCGACCAAAAGCTTGACAACACTTGTATTTTCTTCCGTCTGCCGTCGTTTTCGGGCGAGCGAATGGGGCTTGACCGCGCGGCTTTGTTGTGATAGTATCGTGACACGCAGCCCCGGAAAAGGGGCAAAAAAGGAGGAAGAAAAAATGAAGACTTGGAAAATGGCAGGGTGCCTGTTGCTATTGTGCGTGATCATTTGCGGATGCGTCGTTATGGGCAAAAGCACCGAGGTGTCGGCGGCACAGACGCAACCGTCTGACGGTGGGGAGCAGGAGGAGCAGACCGAGCAAACGCCCGAAGCGTCGGCGCCCACCGAGAAGGAGGAGGCACAGGAGGGCAGCACCACGGTGAGCAAAAGTTATAGCGAAGGATTGTATTTTCGCAGCAACGGTGACGGAACCTGCGCCCTTGCGGGTATGGGAAGCTGCACGGCGGCGTGCGTGCTGATCCCACCGCAAAGTCCCGCGGGGGATACCGTGACCGAGATCCTGCCAAACGCCCTTGCGGGCAGCATCGTCGGGGCGGTAGAGATCCCCACGACGGTCAAGGTGCTTTCCGCCGCGTCCTTTTCGCACTGTGACCGCCTTGCCTATGTGCGCGTGGCGGCGGGGAACGAAGCGTTCATCGAGTCGGACGGCGCGCTCTATACGGCAGACGGCAGTATGCTGGTCTACTGCCCCGCGGGCAGAAGCGCGCGGAGCTTGACGCTGCACGCGAACGTCAGGCGCATCGCGGCTGGGGCATTTGCCAGCTGCATCGCCTTGGATACCATCTATTTCACGGGAACGACCGCCGAATGGCATAACATCATCGTGGGAGATGAGAACAACGCGCTGTATGCGGCACGCCTGTGCTTTACCGCGGCATAAAAAGACGCTTCACTAATCAAAATTTATAAAAAAGCCCCCGAACGGGGCGTGTTATCGCCGTTTTCATATTCTTTTCATCTGCCGCATATAGTATAGCAATTCCGAACAAAGGAGAAAGCATATGGAAAGAAACGAGGAACGAAACGGCCGCGTACAATTGGAATTCACCGATAAGACGCAGCCCGTGGAGCTTGCGGCAGAGATCACTCTGCCCGATTATCGCAGTGAGATCAGCCGACTGTTGTGGGTGCGCCCGACCTTTTTGCCGCCCACGCATTTTGTGGGGGGCGGCAAGGCGGATTTTTCGGGACCCGTTCGCTACAATATTCTTTATACGGGCCCGGACGGTGCGTTATATAGCGTCGACAGTGAACAGGACTATGCCTTTTCGATGCCGCTTGACTCCCTTGCGGATTTTGATATGGCAGACGGCGTTGAGCTTTCGGCGCAGCTGTATCCCGATGCCGTGATCAGTCGGGTGACGGGGCCGCGCAAGCTGTCGGTCCGCTGCCGTATGCACGTTCGCGTGCAAGGGTATGGCGTCAAAAATCTGGCACCGCGCATCAAGGGTGAGGGCGGGCAAGCCGAGCAGCTTCGCCGCCTTTGCGACGTCATAGAAAACGGACGCGTGCTGATCGGCGAGGATACGCAAATTGAGCTCAGCGATCAGTTCGAGCCCGACGCGGGCGAGGGCGAGCTGCGCCTTATTTGCGCGAACGGCAGCGTTTTTTTGCCCGACGTGACGGCTTCAAGCGACGCGGTCCGC
This sequence comes from Clostridia bacterium, assembly GCA_017624795.1. Taxonomy (GTDB): domain Bacteria; phylum Bacillota; class Clostridia; order Oscillospirales; family CAG-272; genus Firm-07. The sequence continues at coordinate 2,027 of JAGAMJ010000131.1, read as the reverse complement.
TGCCGCGGAGAGGCAGTGATCTCAATGCTGCTGTGCCGCGAGAGCGGCGACGAAGAACAGGCGCAGCCCTTTGCCGTGACGCGCCGCATTCCCTTTGAAACCGAGGTCGCTGCCACGGGTATGACACCGGAATGTGACGCTCGTGCCATGGGTACGGTCGGGGATATCGGCGTCACGGTAGAACAGGACAGCGTGCAGCTGAACGTGCAGCTCACGCTTTGTGCCGAGGGGCAGACAGAGGAAAGCGCGCTGCTTTGCCGTGACGTGTTTTTGCCCGGCACGCGTGCCGAATGTCAGATGCGGGAGGAAAAGCTGTGGCGCGCGGGGGCGTGCGGCAACCGCAATTTCAGCGTTTCGGGTGAACGGTTGCTTTCCGAGCTTGGCTTACCTGCCGACGCGGCGGCGCTGTATAGCTTCGCCGATGCCGAGATCAAGGAGCATCGCGCAGAGGGGGGCAGAACACTTTTGAATGGAGAAATGCACACGCATACGCTTTACTGCCGTGAGGGTGAATATGGCGTTGCAGAGCTGTCTGTGCCATTTCGTACGGTGTTAGAGGGCGAGGCGGACGATGTCAGCTTGCGCTGCTGCGTTCCCGTTTGTCGGGTGAGCGTCGGTCACGACGCGCTTCGCGCCGATGCGGAGATCCAGCTGGCGTTTCGCTGCCGCAAGTATGCTTGTGTCAAGCTGCTGTGCGAGGCAACGCTTGTGCCCGCTTCCCCCATGCCGCGCGCCGATCTTGAAATTTGCTATCCCACGTCTGGCGAAACGCTGTGGGACGTGGGCAAGCGCTACGGGATCTCGCCCGATGCGCTCGCTGATGCCAACGGGCTTTCTGCCGATGCGCCGGGTGATGCCGATTCGCTGCGCGATGTGCGTTATTTGTTGATACCGTAACAAGCTTTTTTGAACAAAACGCTTGAAAATTCATCTGTAAAAAGCAACAAAAAGCGCCTCCCCTATGCAACGGGGAGGCGCTTTTTTCTTTGATTACTTTTCCCAGGGGAACGTGTACTGCGTCAGGCCCAGCTTGTCGCGCACAGCGCAAAGCTCGGCTTGCACAGACTCGTTGATCGGAACGCCGGACTCGCGAGCCAAGCGGACCTCGTGCTCCTTCTCGCCTGCGGTGTAGATGCGCTCTGCACCGGGTGCGCGTTTAGCGGAGCGGACCTCGCGAATGATGTCGCCTGCCTTCTTGCGGCAAACGTCCTCGCCAAGGAAGTGATCGGTGTCGATCGCGATGAAGAAATGGCCCAGGTGGAAGGGGACCTTCTCGCCGTTCTTGCCCTTGCCGGAGAGTGCCTTGCCGTAGCTGCCGTCCTGCAAAACTGCGCTGAGGAACTCAACGAACATCGCGTAGCCATAGCCCTTGTAGCCGCCCTGCTCCTCGCCGGGGCCACCCAGAGTGCAAAGCGCTGCCTCGCCGCGGCCCATTGCCTTCAAGGCGTCGCCTGCAAGGCCGACGTATGCGTTGCCGTCAGCAGCGACCAGCGCGCCTGCGGGGGCGTCTTTGCCAAGGCGCTCGTAGTATTCCAGCTTACCGTTCTGGTAGGTGGAGGTCGCGCAGTCGAGGTTAAAGTCAAATGCCTCATCGGTGGGCACGCCCAAGGTCAGGGGGTTGGTGCCGAACATACCCTCAACACCAAAGGTGGGGGCAACGGTGGGGCGCGCGTTGGTGCCCGTCAGGCCGATGCAGCCCGCCTTGGCAGCCATGGAGGTGTAATATCCCGCGATACCGTAGTGGCAGGAGTTGCGGACAACGACCATACCCATACCGTATTTCTTTGCCTTTTCGATCGCCATCTTCATCGACTTGTAGCCGATGACCTGTCCCATGCCGTCGTGACCGTCCACAACAGCGGTGGTTTCGGTTTCCTTGATGATCTCAAAGTTGGTAACGGGGTTCTGAATGCCCGCCTTGATTCTGTCAAGGTTTACGCGCTTGAAGCGGTTGCATCCGTGGGACTCTATGCCGCGCTTGTCCGATTCCAGAAGAACGTCTGCGCAGATCTCCGCATCAGCGCGCG
>JAGAMJ010000130.1 GCA_017624795.1 Clostridia bacterium | reverse complement strand
GTTGCAAAGCATATACAGATCGGTATGGTAACAGCTGATGCCGTGGTGGGCGATCTGCATCACGTCGCATTTCAGCTGCTCACCGTACATATCGATCAGCTGCTGCGCGCCGTTTGGGTGCACGTCGGCAAGAAAGAGAAAGCGCGTTTCGCCCTTGTTCAGCGGCGCTTTGACCGCCTCGCCCTTGACTTTGATGTCACAGACAAGACTTGTGTCGTTATAGGAGGTCACCACGTCAGGGTAAAGATCCTCGTGCGTATACAGGATCGTCAGCGCGACACCGGGGAAGAGAAATTGCTGTCCTGTGTGCACCTTCATGTAGGCGCAGTTGAACAGCTCTCCCGCGGCTTTATAATCAAAGCGGTGCAAGCAGCCGCCGTCAGCCGACTGAAAGACAAGGTCGGGGGCGTCGTTTCCGATCAGCAGCTTCACGGTGACCTTGTCTGTATAGTTTCTGGTGAAATTCATATAGACGCCGTTGTGGTCGCCGTGCGCGTGCGTAATGATCCACGCCGAAACAATGATATTCTCCATACCCTCGGGCTTTTGATCCAGCATCAGGTTATAAAGCAGCTCGGCATTATAGTCAAAGCCCGATCCGCCGTCGATCACCACGAACGTGCCGTCTTCCAGTCGAATGAGGTATCCCATACCCGTGTAGACCTTGGGGTCCTGATACAGTCCGAGCTGCGTGACGGCAACGTCACAGACCTTTTCGTATGCATAAGCGTTGATCGGCAGGATCGCATTTTCCTGCATGATCACACGCAGCTCCGCCGTCTTTTCAAGGTAGTAGAGGTGGACTGCAAGGGTGTCCTTGCAGTAGGTCGCGCTTTTCACGCAGAGAGTCGCAAGCTCCTGGTGCTTCACGTAGCCAAGCTCCTCTAATTGCGCGGCATAAGAGTGCAGCATATCCTCGGTGGCGTCGCTCCAATAAAACATCGTTGCCCCGTCAAAGCAGTCGTAAATGCCGTTGTAGTGCTTTTCGCACGCAAGGCAGGGCATTCCAAGATAGATCATCGAAAAAAACTCCTTTTGCTTTGTCGTTTTGCGGGCGGCTTATTCTTTACCCAGCACAAGATAGCGCACCGCGCGGCGGTAGCCCTCAAAGCCAAGCCCCATATAGGTCTTTTTTGCGACCAGCGAAACGAAGGAACGGTGTCTGAATTCCTCGCGCTCCATCACGTTGGAAATATGCACCTCAACGGTTGGGATCGCAACCGCGGAAAGCGCGTCAAGGATCGCCACGCTTGTGTGCGTGTAGGCGCCGGGATTGATGACGATGCCGTCAAATTTACCGTACGCCTCCTGAATTTTATCCACGATCGCACCCTCGTGATTGGATTGATACAGCTCACATTCAGCGCCGACCTCGGCGACTGCCTTTTTGATGAATTCGCAAAGTGCTAAAAAGCTCTGATCGCCGTAAATGCCGGGCTCGCGGATCCCCAGCATATTCAAATTGGGGCCGTTTATGATAAGCAGCTTCATTTTGTCAGCACCTCCATGATCTTTGTCATATTTACTTCAATATCCCGCGTAACGGGTATTGTTTGATCCGCCGCGGCGCGGTAAAGGGGCAAACGCTCGGCGTATAGCACGGCGGGCGTTTTTTTCTGTGACAGCGGTCTGCCATCGGTGGGCAGGTCATCGGGCTTGATATCAAGGAAAAGCACCGTGCCGTTTTGATGCAGCAGCGGCAGGTTGCGCTCTTTTGTGACAGCGCCGCCGCCCGTGGCGATGATCAGCGCGCTTTCCTTGCAGATCTCGGCAAGCATCGCCGTTTCACGGGCTCGGAAGCCCTCCTCGCCCTCGATTGCGAAAATGTCGGGAATGCTCATGCCCGCGATCTTTACGATCTCGGCATCGCAATCCACAAATTTGCGCCCAAGGCGCTCGGCGATCAATTTTCCAAGCGTTGATTTGCCGCAGCCGGGCATACCGACAAGCACGATGTTTTCGGTGTCACGCGCGATCCTTTCGGTGATCCTTTTGACTTCAAGATCGTCGATCCTTTTGTCCAGAAACCGCTCCGCGGCGCGACGCGCCTGCGAAACAAGCATCAAAAGCCCGTTTCGGCAAGGGATCCCCTTTGCCGCGGCGTCCAGCAGGAGCGCCGTGCGCGCGGGGTTGTAGATCATATCGAAAACCGCTTCCAGCTTCGGGAAAGTGTCAAGGGAAATTGGCGAAACGCCGTTTTTGGGGTACATGCCAACGGGCGTTGCGTTGATCAGAATCTCGGCATCGGCGTGGCGGTCAAGATTTTCGTAATTGTCCTTGCCGTTTCGTGAGATCACCACGACCTCGCGCGCGCCCATATCGGCGGCGACGGTGATCGCCGTGCGCGAAGCGCCGCCCGAGCCAAGCACCACGACCTTCTTGCCCGTAAGCGGCACACCCAGATCCCGCACGAGATCGGAAAAGCCAGCGTAGTCGGTGTTAAAGCCGCACAGCGTCCCGTCGGGACGGCGCACGATGGTGTTGACCGCACCGATGCGCTGTGCTTCGGGTGAGATCTCGGCAAGAAAGGGTATCACGGTTTTTTTATAGGGAATGGTGACGTTCAGGGCGTCAAATTTTCCGCTTTTCAGAAATTCGCCGACCTCGGCTTCTTCAAGCTCGATGAGATCGTAGTTGTAATCGGCAAGCTCCTTGTGGATACGGGGGGAAAAGCTGTGTCCGAGCTTTGCGCCGATCAGTCCTGTGCGGATCTTCGTTCCTTTGATCATCGGCGCACCTCACAGCATTTCGCGATAGGTTCCGAGATAGCGGAATTTTTCGCTGCTGCTTTCCAGCTCCCCAAGCAGGCGCAAAAGGGCGGGGGATTCGATGGGGGATTCCAAGTCAAAGTAGAACAGGAACTCAAAATCGTGCCCGGGCATTGGACGGGATTCGAGCTTTGTGAGGTTGATGTTCATCGCGTCGATCTGTGTGAGCAGTCTGGAAAGACTGCCGGGCTTATGGGGGACGGTCAAAACGATAGAGGTCTTGTCAGCTCCGGGATAGATCTCGGGCGTTTTGGAAATGCAGATGAAACGGGTGTAGTTGTTGCCGTTATCTTGAATATCCTCGTCCAATACCGTAAGGCCGTAAATATTGGCGCAATCCTTGTTTGCGATGGCGGCATAGCCCTTGCCTGCGCTCTTTACAAATTCTGCCGCCTTTGCCGTGTTCGGGTAGGCGGTCGCTCTCACGCCGTCCATGTTGGCGATGTATCCCGCGCATTGTGAGAGCGCCTGCTGATGCGAAACGATCTCTTTGATGTCTTCAATTTTCGTGTCGGGTGTTGCCAGCAGACAGTGATCGACCTTCAAGCGAAGGGCGCGTACGATATAGAAGCGGTGGTTGCTCATCAGATCATAGATCTGCGTGACCGATCCCGCGGTACTGTTTTCGATGGGTAGCACGCCGTAGCGGCACTCGCCGCGGTCAATGGCGGCAAACACGTCGTCAAAGGTCTTATAGAAGCTGACCTCGGGGCAGGCAAACAGCTTTTCCGCCGCTTTGAGTGAATAAGCGCCCTCAACGCCCTGACATGCGACCTTGGCGCGCGCAGGGAAGAAGGGGGAGGTATCCTTGACGGCGGCGGAGATCTTTCCTTCAAGCTTTGAGGAGGTGTTCAGTCGCTCGTGCTGATATGCCTTTGAGATCGAGAGGATCGAGGCGTAAAGCGTGCGTGCGTATTCCTCCATTTCGGGGCCTGCCAGCTCCGAGATCTTGCAAAGCAGCGCGCGCTCGCGTGCCGCGTCGGTCACTGCCTTGCCGACCGAGCGTTTGTATTCCGCGACGTCGGCAGAAACGCCCATGCGCTCGCAAAAAAGCTTCACCAGCTCGCGGTCGATGCGGTCAATGGCTTCGCGTGACTGCTCCAAAGAGGGAATGTTTTTTTCGTTGCTCATAATTTGCCTCACTTATCAAGTAAAAGATCAAGCACCGTAATGGCGGCGGCTGCCTCCACCACGGGTACGGCACGCACGACCACGGTGGGATCGTGACGACCTGGGACCGAGAGCGTGGTGTTTTCCATACGGGAAAGCGACACCGTATCCTGCTCTTTTGCGATCGAAGGGGTTGGCTTAAAGCCGACGCGGAAGACAAGCGGCATACCGTTCGTCATACCGCCGAGGCAGCCGCCGCAGTGGTTGGTCGCGGTGGTCACGGTCTTGCCATCGGTGCGGTAGCAATCGTTATTTTCGCTGCCGCGCAGCACGCTTGCGCCAAAGCCGTCGCCAAACTCCACGCCCTTCACGGCGGGGATCGAAAAAAGCAGCGCGGAAAAGCGTCCCTCAACGCCCGAAAACATATGCTCGCCAAGCCCCGTGGGCAGCCCCGTTACGGCACATTCGATCACGCCGCCAAGCGAGTCCATATCGGCGCGCGCGGCGACGATCGCCGCCTGCATACGCTCACCCGCCTCGCGGTCAAGCACGGGGAAGGGCATGTTTTTCAGAGCTTCCAGCTCCGCCGCCTTTACGCCCACGGCATCAAAGCGCTTATCGCGAATGTTATAGATCGTTTCGATGTGCGCGCCGATGTGGATACCGCGCGCCGCAAGATATTGCAGCGCCATGCCGCCCGCAATACAAAGGGGCGCGGTCAGTCTGCCCGAAAAGTGTCCGCCACCACGCAGATCTACCGTATTTCCGTACTTGTAAAGGGCGGCGTAATCGGCGTGACCGGGGCGAGGGGTATCGTAAATGAAGGAATAGTCCTTGGAATGGGCATTGGTGTTACGAATGACGGCGTGCAGCTCCTCGCCGTTTGTGATGCCGTCCGTGAGCCCCGTGAGAAATTCGGGAACGTCGGGCTCTTTTCGAGGAGTTGAGAAAGCTCCGCCGTTCGGGGCGCGCCGCGCCATAAACGCCTGCAACGCATCGCGGTCAAGGGCAAAGCCCTTGGGAAAGCCCGTAAGGCGCATGCCGATCTCGGCATCGTGCGAGCCGCCGTATATGGAAAGATGCAGATTGTTGCCGTACT
>JAGAMJ010000016.1 GCA_017624795.1 Clostridia bacterium | reverse complement strand
TCCCGGATCGAAAAAGCGCCGAGCGCGGAAGCATTTTTTGCTCCGATCCTCTTTTCAATAACGGGCAAAGATGCAGAAAGTGGCTTAACGGGTAGCATTATTTGATACCCGTGAGGCGTTTCAGCTTCCAGATGCGGTCAGCGTATTCCTTGATGCTGCGGTCGGCGGCAAAGTATCCCGCGGCAGCAATATTGCACAGCGACATGCGGTTCCAGCGCTCCTTATCCGCATAGGCGGCAAGCGCCTCAGCATGTGCCTGGCGGTAAGACTCAAAGTCCGCAAGGCACATATAGGGATCTGCAACGCCCGGGGCGGAAAGCAGATACTGCGCGATATCCCCAAAGGATTCACTAGCAAACCCCGTGTGCAGGAAATTGACGATGTGGGCAAGGCGCTCGTTGCTCGTGTAGTAAAGCGCGGAGTTGTAGCCCTTTGCCCAAAGCTCCTGCACCTCGGCAGCGGTCAGACCGAAAATGAACATATTTTCAGCGCCCGCCGCGGCTTGCATTTCCACGTTCGCGCCATCCAGCGTTCCGATGGTCAAAGCACCGTTGATCATCAGCTTCATGCAGCCCGTGCCGCTTGCCTCCTTGCCTGCCATGGAGATCTGCTCACTGATCTCGGCGGCGGGAATAAGCAGCTCCGCCGTGCTCACGTTATAGTCCTCAAGGAACACAAGATGCAGCTTTTCGCGAATACGTGGCTGCGATTCGATATCCTTTTCGATCATGCAAAGCAGCTTGATGATGCGCTTTGCCATCTCGTATCCGGGTGCCGCCTTGGCACCAAAGATAAAGGTCTGGGGCTGCACGTCGAGGTTGGGGTTTTCTTTGAGATCCAAATACAGACCGATCGCGTGCAACGCGTTGAGCAGCTGTCGCTTGTACTCGTGCAAGCGCTTGATCTGCACGTCAAACAGCGACGCGGTGTCAAGCGTTTTGCCCGTCTTGCGGTAAAAGTGCGCCGCGAAGCGCTCCTTATTGTGCAGCTTGATCTCCGCCAGACGCTCCAAGACCGCCTTGTCGTCGGCAAATTTTTTGAAATCGGCAAGCTTTTCGGGCTCCTTGCGATAATCCTGCCCGATGCACTCGTCAAGCAGCGACGCCAGCTCCGGGTTGGAATAGACCAGCCAGCGGCGATGCGCAATACCGTTGGTCACGTTGGTGAAGCGATCGGGGTACATTCGGTAAAAGTCCTTGAAAACGGTATCCTTCAAAATGTCGGAATGCAGCTTCGAAACACCGTTGACGGTGTGAGAAGCAATCACCGAAAGGTTCGCCATGCGGATACGGCCGTAGGCGATGACGCTCATCGCCGAGATCCTATCCCAATTGCCTGGATAGAACTGCCACGCCTCGCGGCAGAAGCGCTCGTTGATCTCTTTGAGGATCTGGTGGATACGGGGCAGACGCAGCGCGAAAATATCCTCGTCCCAGGTTTCCAGCGCCTCGGGCATAACGGTATGATTGGTATAGGAAACGGTGCGCGTCACGATATCCCACGCCTTCTCCCATGCGAAGTGATAGTCGTCGATCAGAATTCGCATCAGCTCGGGCACGCACATCGCGGGGTGGGTATCGTTGATGTGGATCGCCACCTTATCGGGGAGATTATCCAGATTGCCGTAGACCGCCATATGGTCACGAATGATGCTCTGGCAGGAAGCCGACACCAAAAAATACTGCTGCGAAAGGCGCAGGATCTTGCCCTCTGCGTGGTTGTCGGAGGGGTAAAGCACCTTGGTCAGGATCTCGGCGTTGTTGCTTTCTTCAAGGGCTCTGGTATACTGTCCCTGCGAGAAAAGCCCCATGTTGAAATTCTGGGTGCTGCGCGCGCGCCACAGGCGCAGCTGCGACACAGCGTCGCTGTCCGCGCCCGATATCATCATATCGTAGGGGACGGCCTCCATTTCCTCGCCGCCCTCGTAAAGGATCTCCAAATGTCTGTCCTTCCAATTTTCCTTCACCTTACCGCCAAAGCGCACCTTGTAGATGCGATCGGTGCGGGGCACCAGCCACACCTCGCCGCCCGGCAGCCACACGTCGGGCAGCTCGATCTGCATACCGTCCACGATCATTTGCTTGAAAAGACCGTAATCGTAGCAGATCGAAAAGCCGGTTGCGGGATAGTCCAGCGAGGAAAGCGAATCCATAAAGCACGCGGCAAGGCGACCAAGACCGCCGTTGCCAAGGCCCGCGTCGGGCTCACACTCGTAAAGCTCGTCTAATGCAAAGCCCATATCGGCAAGCGCCTTGCGATACTGCTCTTGCAGCCCGAGGTTGCACAGATTTGTTTTGAGAGAGCGACCAAGCAAAAATTCCATACACATATAATACACGCGCTTGGAGGCGGTACGGTTGACCTTCTTTTTGAATTGTCCTCTTTTCTCTGTCAGGATCTCTTTTACGGTCATAGCAGCCGCTTTGTACATCTGATCGCGAGATGCCTCGCTTGGCGTGCAGCCAAAATGACGGGAAAGCTTTTCCTCGATACCGACGCGCACCTGCCGTGCGTTGGGATTGTAGTTCATAGGGTTCCTCCGATTGGTTTGGTTTTTTTTACAAATTAAAGATCTTGATACATTTCCATATAGCGCAGCGCCGACTGTCCCCAGGAAAAATCGGTGCGCATGATCTTTGAGATCAGCTTATCGCGGCGGGGCTGATCGTGCCAGATCTCGACGGCGGCAACGATACGGTCGTAAAGCTCCGCGGTGCTGTAATTGGCAAAGGTGAAGCCGTTGCCCATCAGCTTTCCGTTTTGCTCAAAGTAGGGCTTGATCGAATCGTAAAGCCCGCCCGTTTCGCGCACCACGGGGATCGCGCCGTAACGGGAAGCGATCATTTGCGATAGCCCGCAGGGCTCGCTTTTCGACGGCATCAGGAAAATATCGGTCGCGGCATAGATGCGCTTGGCGAGCTCGCGGTCGTAGCACAAAAGCGACTTGACACGATCGGGATAACGGTATTCCAGATCCATGAAAAACCGCTCGTAGCGATCGTCGCCCTTTCCCAGCACCACCAGTTGCACGTCCCTTGCGCAAAGCAGATTTTCGATCATATCGGTGATGATGTCAAGCCCCTTGTGAGAAACCAGACGCGAAATGATGGCAAGCAGCGGCACGTCAGCACGCTCGGGCAGATCCACCTCACGTTGCAGTGCGAGCTTGTTTTCTACCTTTTTTTGCTTTGTGCGCCAGCTGAAATTTGCGGCAAGCTCCCGATCCTTTGCGGGGTTGTAATACACATAATCAATGCCGTTGAGAATACCGCAGAGCTTGTGGCGGCTTGCGCTCAAAACGGGGGACAGCCCGTGAGAATGCTCGGGGGCGCAGATCTCCTCGGCATAGCGGGGGCTGACGGTACTGACGGCATTTGCCGTGACGATCGCACCCTTCATCAAATTGATGCAGCCGTCGAAATCCATACGCTCGCGCTCACCCTCTCCCAGCGAGAACACGTCGCCAAGTATCGCAAAGGAATACTTGCCCTGATACTCGATATTATGGATCGTAAATACGGTTTTGATGTTTTCGTATCCGTCACGGTGGCGATAAATGGCATCGAGATACACAGGGCAAAGCGCTGCCTGCCAATCGTGCGCGTGCAGCACATCGGGGTAAAAGCCGATCTGTCCGATGGCTTCCATCGCCGCCATGCAAAAGTAAGCAAAGCGCTCGCCGTCGTCGTATTCGCCGTAAAGCGCGTTGCGCTTAAAGTAGTACTCGTTATCTATAAAATAATAGGTCACGCCGTCCTTTTGGAGCGACTTCACCCCACAGTACAGCTTGCGCCACGCAAGGGACACGGTAAAGGTCGCCTCGCTTTTCATTTGTGACCGCCACGCAGCAGAGATCTGCCCGTAAAGCGGCAATATCACGCGCACGTCGGCATCGCCCGTAGCGGCAAGCGCCGCAGGGAGCGAGCCAAGCACGTCACCAAGTCCGCCCGTGGCGGCAAAGGGCATCGCCTCCGCGCCCACAAAAAGGATCTTTTTCATATCTTCTCCTTTATCGTCTTTGCAGACGAATGCTTCAAAAATGCAACTATTTCCTCAAAAATCACATACGTTATGTTATTTTACAACATTATCAAGCCAAACTAACACAAATGCCTATGAAAATTCGTTCATAGCAATTGGCGCTCAATCTCGCCATTGGCGAGATTGTGAAGTTTCCTCGACGGCAACGCCGTCGCTTTGCTTTGCAAAGACGGAAACATTCACCGCAGAAAGTAAAGCGAAGGCGTAGTTTCCCTACGTCGGGCTGCCTTCGAGGAGCAACGCCGCTATGGGCAAATTTTCGACGGCATCAAACGATCTGCCCCTTGCCAATGTAAAACGGCAGCGTTTCATGCCCGCAAAGCTCGCGGTCGTTCTTGATCACAACGTCCTTGTCCGTGATCACACAGCCAAGGTGCACGTTGTCCCCCGTGTAGGTATCCTGCATCAATATAGAGTCTTTGATCACAGTTCCCTTTCCCACGTGAACGCCGCGGAACAGGATCGAATTTTCCACCGTTCCCTCGATCACGCAGCCGTCTGCGATCAGCGAATTTTTCGCCGAAGCGCCCGGCAGATAGCGGGTGGGGGCGGAGTTTCGCACCTTCGTGAAGATGGGCTGATTGCGGCGGTAGAACAAATTGACACGCGAGCTGCGATCAAGCAGACGCATCGAGCAACGGAAATAGCTTTGGATCGAGTTCACGCGGGCGAAAAATCCGTCGTAGCGCATCACAAAGAAGCGGTCGCGCCCCACGTTCCGGTAGATCACGTCGCGGTAAAAGCTGCTTCTGCCGTGCGACAGCGCCTCGGCAAGCACACGCTGCAAATAGGTACGGCGCACGATCAGAATATCAGAGCAGATCTCGACCTTGCCCTTTTGTCCGCTGTATACGTCAATATCGATCAGCCGCCCTTGCTCGTCAAAGGTCGGGATCTGCGCCTTGCCGTCCAGATCCTGCTCGGCGGTATCCACGGTCGCGGTGATCAGGGTGATATCGGCGTTATTCGTCTCATGCTCGGCAAGCGCGAGTGAGAGATCGACGTTGCAGATCACGTCACAGTCGGAAAGCACCAGCACCTCCTCGGTGCAGTGATCGATGAAATTCATCACGCCCATCAGCGCCTCCAAACGGGTGGAGTAAAGCTTGTTTGCCACGGCGTTATCGTAGGCGGTGATGAAGGGTGGCAGGATCTTGATGCCGCCGTTGCGGCGCGCAAGATCCCAGTCCTTACCGTTACCGATATGGTCAAGCAAGGACTGATAGTTATAGTGGGTGATCACACCCACCTTGGTGATGCCCGAGTTCACCATATTGGAAAGAGCGAAATCGATCAGACGGTAGCGCCCGCCAAAGGGAATACTTGCCATGGTGCGGCGCGTGGTCAGCTCGGGGATCGAGGCATCGTGAATATTAGAAAAAATCAAACCTGCGGCTCTCATCGTCTATCCTCCTTATTCCGGCAAGGTCGCGCCGTCAGCGACCACAGCGCCCGCCTCCACGGCGACGCCCTCACCGATCACGGCAATTCCCTGCGCCTCGGTACGGGGCCTGCCCACACGGGCACCGGCACCGATCGCCACATTGCGATCCAAAATGGCATATTCGACCACGGCACCCTCGCCGATCACACAGTCACCCATCAGCACCGAATCCACAACAACGGCACCCTCCATCACCTGTACGTTCTCGCCAAGCACGCTGTTTCTCACCGTGCCGTAAATGGCGCAGCCCTCGGTGATCGAGGCATTCTCGACGATGCCCTCAGGGCCGATGATCTGCGGCGGCGCGTTCTCGTGACGGGATAGGATCTTCCAGTCGTTATCGCCCAGCTGCAACGCGGGCTCCCTGCCCAAAAGATCCATATTCGCCTCCCAAAGGGACTCGATCGTTCCCACGTCCTTCCAATATCCCTCAAAGGTGTACGCCATCATCTTCTCGCCTGCTGCAAGCATCGCGGGAATGATGTTCTTTCCGAAATCGTTTGCCGATTTCGGATCCTGGGCATCGGCGATCAGGTACTTGGCAAGCTCCGCGCGATTGAAAATATAGATGCCCATAGACGCCTTGGTGCTGTCGGGCTTTTTCGGCTTTTCGGTAAAGCGGGTGATCCTGCCCGACGGATCGGTGCTCAAAATGCCGAAGCGGCTTGCCTCCTCGATCGGCACGTCAATGACCGCGATCGTGCACGCGGCGTTGCTTGCCTTATGGAAATCAAGCATTTGGGCGTAATTCATACGGTAGATGTGATCGCCCGAAAGGATCAGCACGTAATCGGGATCGTAGCGGTCGATAAATTGAAGGTTCTGATAAATGGCGTTTGCCGTTCCCTTATACCAGTCCGCGCCCTTCTTTCCCTGATAGGGTGGCAGGATCTTGACACCGCCGTAGTTGCGGTCAAGGTCCCAGGGCAAGCCCGTGCCGATGTACTCATTGAGCACCAAGGGCTGATACTGCGTCAGAACGCCGACGGTATCGATCCCCGAATTGGCGCAGTTGGAAAGCGGAAAATCAATGATGCGGTACTTGCCGCCAAAGGTCACCGCCGGCTTTGCGGTCTTGGTGGTCAGCACCGTGAGTCGACTGCCCTGACCGCCTGCCAACAGCATTGCCACACATTCTTTCTTCTTGAACACAAAAACCCCTCCTATCAGTGTATAAAAATGTTTTTTCAAACGGAAAACGTCAAGCCCTTATTTTTTTGCGGTGTACCTTCGCTTGCATTTGAAGATCACCGCGCCAAGGGGCGGCAGCGTGACCGTTGCCGACGCGCCCTGTCCGTGCCAGGGCTTTTTCTCGGTCTTGATCGGCTCGCGATTGCCGACACCCGAACCGCCGTACGCCGCGTCGTCGGAGTTAAAGACCTCCTCCCAGATACCGTGATAAGGCAGCCCCTGCCGAAAACCGTGATACGTTGTGGGGGTAAAATTGATCACCACCACAAGCTCCCTGCCGCGCTTATCGATGCGGCGGTAGGAAAGAATGCTCTGCTCGGCATTGTCGGCATCGATCCACTGAAACCCTTGCCAGGAGTCGTCAAGCTCATACAGCGACGGCTGCTGCAAATAAAAGTGGTTGAGCGCCGCCACGTAATGCTGCATATCGCTGTGGGCAGGATAGTCCAGCATAAACCATTCCAGCTCCTCCTGTTCCGTCCACTCGCGGAAGGGCGCGTACTCGCAGCCCATAAACAGCAGCTTTTTACCGGGGTGCGTCATCATATAGGCAAGGGTGGCGCGGGTATCGGCGAACTTACGCCAATAGTCCCCCGGTGAGCGGTCAAGCAGCGATAGCTTGCCGTGCACCACCTCGTCGTGAGAGATGGGCAGCACGTATTTTTCTTGAAAGGCATAGGTCAGCGAAAAGGTGGTCTTGGTGTGGTGAAAGCGGCGGAAAAAGTAATCCTCTTTTTTGTAATCCAAGGTATCGTTCATCCACCCCATATTCCATTTCAGCAAAAAGCCAAGACCGCCGTTGTCAAAGGTGGTCAGATTGCCGTAGGCGGTCGACTCCTCGGCGATCATCAGCACGTCGGGATACGCCCCGCGCATATGACCGTTGAGCTTTCTGAAAAAGGAGATCGCCTCCAAGTTTCTGTTGTCGCCGTAGGCGTTGGGGATCCATTCCCCCGGCTCGCGGTCGTAATCCAGATATAGCATCGCCGCCACCGCGTCCACGCGTAGCCCGTCAACGTGGTATTTTTCCACCCAGAAGGCGGCGCTGGAAACAAGGAAGGATTGCACCTCCTCGCGTCCCACGTCAAAGCACCGCGTGCCCCAGCCCCGATGCTCGATACGGTCCTTGCCCTGATATTCGTAAAGCGGCTCGCCGTCAAATTCGTAAAGCCCGTGGGCGTCCTTCGGGAAGTGGGCAGGCACGAAATCCAAGATCACGCCGACACCCGCCTCGTGCAAGGCGTCGATCAGTGCCATAAAGTCGTGAGGCGTTCCAAAACGAGAGGTGGGGGCATAGTAGCCCGTCACCTGATAGCCCCACGAGCCGTCGAAGGGGTGCTCCATCACGGGCAGCAGCTCCACGTGGGTATATCCCATCGCCTTGACGTAGGGGGGCAGCTCCTCGGCAAGCTCCAAATAGGTATAATAGCTGCCGTCCCGATGTCGCTTGAAGGAGCCAAGGTGCAGCTCATATATATTGATGGGTTGACTGTAATAGCTTTTTTCGTTCATTTTTTTGGCACGGTGCGACAGCCACGTGCTATCCCGCCACGTATATCCTTCGATATCGCGATAGACCGAAGCCGTCAAGGGCGGCACCTCGGCACAAACGGCGTAAGGATCCGCCTTATAGCGCTCGCCGTTTGGGGTGTGCAGCTTAAACTTATAAACACAGCCCTCGCCAAAGCGATCGGCGCTGACAAATCCCTCAAAAAGCCCCGCGTCACTGATCCGCGTCAGGGGGTCACTCTCGCTCCAAGCGTTAAAATCGCCGACGGCAAAAACGGCAGTGGCGTGCGGTGCCCAAACGCGAAAGGCGTAAGCGTCGCCCTCTTTATGCACCCCAAGATAGTCAAAGCTGCGATAATTGGTTCCCTGATGGAACAGATACGGTGCAAGTCCGCGATCGCCTGACATTTGGCACTCCCCCTTCTTTTAAGATAGCTTCATCGTTTTTATTATAATACTTTCCCTCACTCTTTTCAAGGGCTTTTAAGCGTTTTTTTGCGCATTTTTTCAACAAAATAACCTATTTTTTGTAATAAAGCACAAAACTTCTTGTGCGTGTTGCATTAAATTGCAAAGAAAATGGCAACTTTTTGCACATTCTGTCTTTTTTCCTTGCGGGGCTTGCAAACATATGCTTCTTTTGCTATAATGGACACAGTTGAAATTTTAATATCAAAAGGAGAGCTTTTATGAAATTTGTATGCTTTGGTGAGATCATGGGACGTCTTGCTCCTGTTGGCTACAAGCGCTTCGTGCAGGCGGATTGCTTTGAGGTCGTTTACGGCGGCGGCGAGGCAAACGTAGCCGTTTCCCTTGCAAATTTTGGTATGAACGCCTCTTATGTGACCAAATTGCCCGATAACGATATCGGCAAAAGCGCACTTCGCACTCTGCGCGCGCACGGTGTCGACACCGCGGATATCGCGTGGGGCGGCGAGCGCGTCGGACTTTATTACTGTGAGAAAGGTGCTTCACAGCGCCCCTCCAAGGTGATCTACGACCGCAAGTATTCTTCAATTTGGGCAGCGACCGCAGCCGATTTTGATTGGAACAAGATCCTTGATGGCGCAACGTGGTTCCACGTCACGGGCATCACCCCCGCCCTTTCCGACAACTGCGCCGAGATCTGCCTTGATGCGGTCAAGACCGCGAAAAAGCTCGGTGTGACCGTTTCCTGTGACCTGAACTTCCGCAAAAACCTTTGGACCACCGAAAAGGCGGGCAAGGTCATGGGCGAGCTGATGCCCTTCGTGGACGTTGCCATCGCCAACGAGGAGGATTGCGAAAAGGTCTTCGGCATTAAGGCGGCTGACACCGACGTGACGGGCGGCAAGCTCTCGCACGAGGGCTATAAGGACGTGGCAAAGCAGCTTTCCGAGCGCTTTGATATCCCCACCGTTGCCATCACGCTGCGCGGCTCGATCTCCGCAAATGACAACAATTGGGCGGCGATGCTTTACCGCGACGGCGAATACTATTTCTCGAAGAACTACCTGATCCACATCGTTGACCGCGTGGGCGGCGGCGACAGCTTCGGCGCGGGGCTTATCTACGCCATTTCAAACGGCTATTCCAATCAGGAAACGATCGAATTTGCCGTGGCGGCATCTGCCTTGAAGGACACCATTGAGGGTGATATGAACGAGGTCACCGTTGCCGAGGTCAAGGCACTTGCTGGCGGTGACGGATCAGGACGCGTCCAACGATAAAAAGGTGCCAAAAAAAGGTTCGCTTTTGCAAAAAAGCGAACCTTTTTCGTTGCCAAAATGCGCAAAATGTATCAAATTCTCTGCAACGTGTGCACTTTTTTGGTATTTTTCTTTTACGCTTTGAGCCAAAAATTGTTTTTGACAAACAATGATCGCACCATTGACTTTTTCGATGGCATCTGTTATAATATTATGATGAGATATTATTGACAAAGTAGGGGTGAGAGGAAATGCGCGAATATCTGTCCTCGGTCGCGGGCAACGAATCGCTGCGCCGCCGCCTTGGCAAGGACCTTGAAGACGGCTCCCTTTCCCACGCTTATGTCATCGAGGGCGCCGACGGCAGCGGCAAAAGTACGCTGGCGATGGCGCTTTCCATGGCGCTTGCCTGCCGGAACAGATCGAGTGCTGACCACGCGCTGCCCTGCGGCAGGTGTGATGCCTGCCAAAAGATCGCGGCGGGAAGCTCACCCGACGTGATACACGTCTACCGAGAAGAGGGCAAGGCGACCATGGGTGTGGACGTTGTGCGCGCCCTGCGCGCTGACGTGCATACCGTGCCCAACGACCTTTCCTTTAAGGTCTATTTGATCCACGACGCGCATACGATGACGCAGCAAGCGCAAAACGCTTTCCTTCTCACGTTGGAGGATCCGCCCGCTTTCGTCATGTTCTTTCTGCTTGCGCAGGACGCCTCTGTACTGCTTGAAACCATTCGCTCTCGCGCGCCCATTTTGCGTATGCAGCCGGTCAGCGAGCAAGAGATCGAGGCCTACCTCCTTTCCCCCGCACGCGAGTCGAAGCTTCGGAACACGGCAACGGCGCTGAAAGCCGACGCGCCTGACGATTTTGCAGCTATCCTGCGTATGGCAAACGGCTGCATCGGCACCGCCATCGAGCTGCTGAACGGATCGCAACGTGCCTCCATGATGGAGCACCGCGCCGCCGTTTCGCGCACGATCTCGCTGCTTGCCGAGCGCACACGCCCCGATGAGCTGCTTTCCGCCCTGCTTGCCTTTGGCACCAATCGCGAGGAGGTCGGCACGAAGCTGTCGTTTTTGGAAATGGCACTGCGCGACCTTTTGTTGCTTACGTACAGCGACACCGCCACGCTCGTCTTTTTCACCAACCGCGAGCTCGCGCTGGATCTCTGCACGCGCTTCACTGCCCGCCGTCTGGTCCATATCGCGAACACCGTTCGCGAAACGGCGCGCTTACTTGCGGCAAACGCAAACATACGGCTTTTGCTTGTACAGCTGCACAACAAATTATCTCGATCATAATCCGCGCTGTGCGCGGCATAAATAAACGGAGTTATTATGAAAAAGAAAAGATTTTCACCCCATAAAGACAACCATCAAAAGGATGCTGAACGCCACGACGGGCAGCGCATTTCGGTGCGCCCGGGCAATTTCAATCCGCCCCCGCAAAAGGACGCATCGGCACCCGTCAACGTGGCTCCCGTCCCGACGCAAGGCAACCGAAAGGAGCAGGCGAACGCGCAACAGGGGCAGCACCAAAACACCTCCCGCAACAGAAGAAACCGTCGCAACCGTCACAAAAACGACCGCGCGAACAAGCAGCCCGTTGAGCAACACAACACAGCACCCATACAGGAAAAGCCCAATAACGGTACAAAAAACAACCGCAACGACCGTGCCCCGCAGAAAAACACCACAGCACAGCGTGCGGCAGACGATACGTTCAGCACGACGCTTTTGACCGATTTGTTCGGCAGCGCGCAAAAGAATAAAAGGGACGAGGCGATCGCGGTGGATTCCGACGAGTTTGCCGTGGACATCGCAACGGCTGCCTATCTCACGGAGGATATTCCCTGCGGCTTCCCCGTTCCCGACGGCAAAGCCGTTGAGGTGGTGGGCGTGCGCTTCCGTCAGGCGGGCAAGGTCTATTTCTTCGCCCCCGATAAGGGCTCCTACCGCGTCGGCGACGAGGTGCTGGTGGATACGGCACGCGGCCCCGAATTCGGTGAGATCGTAATGCCAAAGCGCAAGATCGCCGAAAAGAACGTCGTCCAGCCCCTGCGCTCGGTGCTGCGCCGCGCCACCGCAGAGGATAAGGCACACGAGCAGGAAAACAGAGCAAAGGAAGCCGAGGCGTTGAAGGTCTGCGCCGAAAAGGTCGCTATGCACAAGCTGGAAATGAAGCTTGTCGACGCGCAATACACCTTTGACAATTCCAAGCTTCTGTTCTATTTCACCTCCGATGGTCGCGTGGATTTTCGCGAGCTGGTACGTGATCTGGCGGGCGTGTTCCACACCCGTATTGAGCTGCGGCAGATCGGCATTCGAGATGAGTCCCGCCTGATCGGCGGTCTTGGCATGTGTGGCAGACCTTTTTGCTGCTCCACTTATCTCTCGGATTTTGGCCAGGTTTCGATCAAAATGGCAAAGGAACAGGGCCTTTCGATCAACACCTCCAAAATTTCGGGCTGCTGCGGCAGACTGATGTGCTGCCTGCGCTACGAGCATGAAACCTACGCCGCCGAGGCGGCGCTCACCCCCAAAAAGGATACGCTTGTTGCCACCCCCGACGGAAACGGCGTCGTGGTGGACGCAAGTCCCCTTGCAGGCACGGTGAAGGTGCGGCTGGACAGCACCCCCGAGGAAGCGCCCAAGGTCTATCACCGCGACACACTGACAGTGCTCGGAAAAGACAAGCGGGCGTCAACGGACAACAAAAAGCCCGCCAACGGTAGCGAAAACAGCACAAATCAAACCGGATCGGGCAGTGACGAAAAGAAAGCGTAACGCTCCTTGCCGCGATGCGGCAAAAAATAAATTTATGGATTTTTGCAAAAAGTATTTTCTTTTTGTCGAAAATATGCTACAATAGTAGAAACCAATGTGAACGGAGGGTAGAAAACATGGCATACAAGATTTCCGATGATTGCGTATCCTGCGGCGCTTGCGTCGAGGCGTGCCCCGTCGGTGCGATCTCCGAGGGTGACGGCAAGTACGTCATCAACGCAGAGCTTTGCGTTGAGTGCGGCGCTTGCGAAGGCGCTTGCCCTGTCGGCGCTCCCAAGGCAGAGTAAAAAACATACGCAACAAACAACGAAAGCGGCGTGAAACGGGCTACCCCCGCTTCACGCCGCTTTTCACAAAATGTAAAACGCGCGATCACGCGCATGGCTATAAAAGAAAGGAATGGGTATGAAGGAACCGATCTTAATAGGTCCCGACGAACGCTTGGACGAGGTCAACGAGCATATCCGTCTGATCCAGAGAAAAAACGGGCTGGCCTTTGGCAGCGACGCCTTTTTGCTTTCTGCCTTTTGCCGCCCCGCCCCTCGCTCTCGTGCCGCCGATTTCGGTTGCGGAACGGGTATCATCGCGCTGCTCCTTGCCGCCCGCAAGACCTTTGCACACATCACGGGCGTGGAGGCGCAGCCGCAATTTGCCGAGCTTGCAAAAAGAAACGTGCAATTAAACGGCTTTTCTCATACCGTTTCGGTGCTTTTGGGGGATATTCGCGAGCTTTCCCCCGCCGATTTCGGCGGCGAGCTTGACGTTATCGTCAGCAATCCCCCCTATATGCGCACCGACAGCGGCTACGCTTCCCCACACGGTGAAAAGCAGATCGCCCGTCACGAGGTGCTGGGCGGCATTGACGATTTCGCCGCCGCGGCGGCAAGATGCCTCAAATACGGCGGAAGATTCTACACCGTTTACCGCCCCGACCGTCTGGACAGCTTGCTTGCCGCCCTTCGGGCGCACAAGCTCTCCCCCAAGCGCATGGTCTTTGTGCACGACCACCCGGACAAAGAGCCGTCTATGGTCCTCTGCGAAGCGGTACTCGGCGCCGCCGAGGGGCTTTCGGTGCTGCCTCCCCTTATTTTGCACGAAAAATCCGCTAACGATATTGAAAAATCGCTCGCCGAACGCGCGCAAAGGATCTACGACACAGGGCGCTTTGACTAAGCTCACGCTCCGATATATCGCTTGATCCCTTCGTAAATTCCTCGCGCAAACAATTCGGGATTTTGACTCATCAGCCGCGCATCACGGGGATTTGTGATAAACCCAAGTTCAAGCAAAATCGCAGGCATCGCGGTGCGCTTCAATACGTAAAGCGAAGGGCGGGAAAAAACCCCACGATTGTAAAGCCCCGTTTCCTCTTGCAGATCGGTCAGAATATCCGCCGCCAGCGCCGCCGCAACAGAACCTTGGTTAAACACAAACGCCTCACTGCCCGTGGCGGCACTCAGATCAGAGGCGTTGGTGTGCAAGCTGATAAAGTAATCCGCGCCCCAGCTGTTCGCGTCCCGCACTCTCGCCGCAAGACTGCTTGCATTGGACGTGCCAAGCTGCGTGTCCGCCGTCGGGCGCGACAGCCGCGCCTCAAAGTCGGGATCAGCATTCAGCAGTGCGGCAGTTTCCACGCCGATGCGAAACACGATATCCTGCTCGCGCAGTCCGTTCCCCTCTGCCCCCGCGTTCGGGTTCACGGGGTTATGTCCTTGATCGAGATAGATCTTGATCGCCATATGATATGCCCCTTTCTTATATCCGTTACCATCATTTTATGCACGTGGGCGCTTTTGCCGTGCAGAAAGGAAGCCAAATGAAATACAAAACCGCTTCTTCCGAAGAAAAAAATGCCATAGAGGGCGGAACGCTCTATCTCGTCGCCACCCCCATCGGCAACCTTGCCGATCTCTCCGAGCGCGCCATCAAGGTGCTGTCCGAGGTCGATTTCATCGCCGCCGAGGATACCCGTAACACAGGAAAGCTGCTCTCCTGCATCGGCATTTCGCGCCCTATGATCTCCTATTACGAGCATAACAAGCGCGAACGGGGCCCCGTGATCGTGGAGCGCCTTGCGTCGGGCGAGTCCTGCGCACTTGTAAGCGACGCGGGCACGCCCGCGATCAGCGATCCCGGTGAGGATCTGGTGCGCCTTTGCGCCGAGGCGGGCGTGAACGTGACCTCGGTGCCCGGCTGTTGCGCTGCCATCACCGCGCTCACCCTGTCGGGACTGCCCACCGCGCGCTTTGCCTTTGAGGGCTTTTTGCCAGTAGACAACCGCCCAAGACGCGAGCGTCTTGCCGCCTTGAAAAAACATACCGAAACGATGATCCTGTACGAAGCGCCCCACAAGCTGCGCACAACGCTTGCCGACCTTGCAGCAACGCTTGGCGAGGATCGCCCGATCGCCTTGTGCCGTGAGCTGACGAAACGCAACGAGGAGATCTTTCGCACCACGGTCGGCGGCGCGATCGAGCGCTACAAGTCCGAGGACCCGCGCGGCGAGTACGTGCTGATCCTTGGCGGCGGCGACAGAGCCGCCGAGCAGTCCCCCGCAGCGGCGCTTTGCCTGCTACCGCCCTGTGAGCACGTGGCATATTATGAAAAGGCGGGAATGAAGCGCATGGACGCCATTAAAGCCGCCGCCAAGGACCGCGGTATCCCCAAAAATGACCTTTATCGCGAGGTAAACACAAAAAACCAATAAAATGCGCTAAAATCCAAGGAAAACTCTTGATTTTACAGTTTTGTTATGATATAATAACTCTATTATTTGAATTTTGAAGGAGATTTGACATGGAAAAACGTCCTGTCGGCGTCATTGGCGCCACGGGTATGGTCGGTCAGCG
>JAGAMJ010000129.1 GCA_017624795.1 Clostridia bacterium | reverse complement strand
GGGAGGCACAGCCCTTTGCCCGCGCCGAGTTTCTGGCTCGCCTGCGCGCAAGAACGGGCGCAGGCGAGCGCTTGATCCTGCTTTGTGAGGGCGAAGATTTACCCCGTTCGGGGACTTTTGGGGAGCTTTCGCTGCTTGCCGCCTTCGCTTTTACCGATCCGCTTCGCCCCGAAGCAAAAACGGCGGTCCGCACGCTGCAAGGGGCGGGGGTGCAGGTCGTGATGATGACGGGGGACGGCAAGGAAACCGCTACCAACATCGCCGCCGCCTGCGGTATTCTGCAAAAAAACAGCGTGGTGCTGGACGGCGAGGAGCTTGCGCGCCTTCGTGACGAGGAGCTGACGGCACTTCTGCCGCGGCTTGCCGTTATCTCACGCGCGCTGCCCGCCGATAAGAGCCGCTTGGTGAGATTATCCGAGCAAGCAGGGCTTGTGGTCGGCATGACAGGGGACGGCATCAACGATGCCCCTGCCTTGAAGCTTGCCGACGTCGGCTTTGCGATGGGCAGCGGCACGCAGGTCGCCAAGGAGGCGGGGGACGTTGTCATTCTGGACGACAATCTGTCCTCGATCTCTAACGCCGTGCTTTACGGGCGCACCATCTTCAAAAGTATTCGAAAATTCATCACGTTGCAGCTTGTCATGAACTTTTGCGCGGTGGGGATCTCGATCATCGGTCCCTTCATCGGCTTCGAATCGCCCGTCACCGTGGTGCAGATGCTTTGGATCAACATCATCATGGATACCCTTGGGGGGCTTGCTTTTGCGGGCGAGGCGCCGATGCCTTATTATATGAAGGAATTGCCAAAGCGTCGCGAGGAGCCGATCCTCACCGCGGCGCTGGCGCGACGGATCGCCTTTTTGTCGGGACTTACGGTGGCGCTGTCGGTCTTTTTTCTCAAATCGCCGCACGTGCGCGCGCTTTACCGCGAGAGCGAGGGGGATCTGACACTGCTGACCGCCTTTTTCGCGCTCTTTATTTTCGCCTCGGTGCTGAACTGCTTCAACGCGCGCACCGATCGGGTGCGCATGCTTTCGGGACTTGCAAAAAACCGCGCGTTTCTGCTGATCATGGCGCTGGTCGCGGCAGTGCAGATCGCGTTCATCTATCTTGGCGGCGCGGTGCTGCGCACGGTGCCGCTGACGGCGCGGGAGCTACTTGTAACACTTGCCCTTTCCGCTGTTGTGATCCCGCTTGGCTTTTTGCATCTTGCATGGCGGCGGCTTTCGGGCAAGGGCTCGCTTTACTAAAAAATCGCGATTTTTGCCTCGTATGGCGTAAAAGAACGCAAAAAATCAACCTTACGATATGCTAATTTTTCAAAACCGTTTGCGGTTTTGTGCCGTTGACCGCCTTGAAGCTCCTTGACACTTGACAATTTTGATGCGCAAATGGTATACTATAATCACAAGTTAGCTTGAACGAAAAAGGAGGATTTTACCGATGCTGTACGTATGGATAGCAATACTTGTCACGGCAGTTGTTGTCGAAGCCGCGACCAGCGATTTTGTCGCCATCTGGTTTTTCCCCGCGGCACTGATCTCGCTGATCCTGTCGCTGTTTGACGTGCCCGTTTGGCTGCAAATATTGGTGTTTATGCTGGTGGGGCTTGCTCTTGTCGTCGCCACGCGTCCGCTTTGCCGCAAATTCCTGATGGCCAAAAAGGAAAAGACCAATGCCGAATCCCTGATCGGCAAGACTTGTATCGTCACCGAGGAGATCCGCAACATCGACGAGATGGGCGAGGTCAAGGTCGGGGGACTGTGCTGGTCGGCGCGTGCCGAGGACGAGGAACGCGTGATCGCCGTGGGCGAGCACGTTGAGATCGTTGAGATCAAGGGCGTAAAGCTCATTGTAAAATAATAATAAAGGAGAAAAGAAAAAATGATCGGTGTAATTATTGCTGTTATCGTGGTGCTTGTGCTGCTGCTGATCGTTCTGATCGCAAACATTCACATCGTACCCCAGGCGCATGCCTACGTGGTGGAGCGTCTTGGCTCTTATCACGACACGTGGAGCAACGGACTCCACGTCAAGATCCCGTTCATTGACAAGATCAGTAAGAGAGTGAACCTGATGGAGCAGGTGGTGGATTTCCCGCCCCAGTCGGTTATCACCAAGGATAATGTGCGTATGCAGATCGACACCGTGGTCTACTATCAGATCACCGATTGCAAGCTCTATGCTTACGGTGTGACCAATCCCATCTTCGCGATCGAGAACCTGACCGCGACCACCCTGCGTAATATGATCGGTGAGCTGGATCTGGACGGCACGCTGACCTCGCGCGACACCATCAACACCAAGATGCGCGCGATTTTGGACCAGGCGACCGACGCGTGGGGCATCAAGGTCAACCGCGTGGAGCTGAAAAACATCATTCCGCCGCGTGAGATCCAGGACGCGATGGAAAAGCAGATGAAGGCAGAGCGCGAGCGCCGCGAGGCGATCCTGCGCGCCGAGGGTGAGAAGAACTCCGCGATCCTCGTGGCAGAGGGCCGCAAGCAGTCGGCGATCCTTGACGCCGAGGCAGAAAAGCAGGCGGCGATCCTGCGCGCCGAGGCGGTACGCGAGGCGCGCATCCGCGAGGCAGAGGGCGAGGCAGAGGCGATCCTGAAGGTGC
>JAGAMJ010000128.1 GCA_017624795.1 Clostridia bacterium | reverse complement strand
GGGCCCGTAGCTCAGCTGGGAGAGCGCTGCGTTCGCAACGCAGAGGTCGAGGGTTCGATCCCCTTCGGGTCCACCAGCGGCAAGTTGCCGCACCCAAGCATTGAATGGAGATTGCGATAATTCAAAATGGATCTCACAAGGATACAGCTCGAATATGCTTCATTCTGCTCCGCCTGCCGACTTGTCGGTTTTTTCTTCTACCCGTGGCACAGCTGGATAGCGCGTCAGACTCCGACTCTGAAGGTCGAAGGTTCGAATCCTTTCGGGTAGGCCAATAAAAGAACACCCCCACACGGGGGTGTTCTTTTATTGGCTCGCCTGCAAGGGCAGGCGAAACTTCGCAGTGCGCAAAGCGCACGGCGAAGGGGAAATCTGCCGTAAGGCAGTTTCCGCGCAAGTCCATAGGACTTGGCGCAACGAATAGGTAAGCTATGCGACCATCCTTTCGGATCGCCCCGAAATCCCTTGAGAAATCAAGGGATTTTCGCTTTTTAAGGGCGAAATTTTTATGTTCGATTTCATAGATAAAAAATGGATATTTTACGATACTGAATAGATTTGAACGACCGTGAGAACGAAAAACGTCAAAGCCCACAGCACAGAGAAAGAAAAGCTCTGTGCTTGTTATTTTGCCTTTGTTTAACTTTAAAGGGGTCAAGTTATTCTGAGTATTAAAACCCGTTTATAGTAAAATAATTATAGTAAACTGTAAACGGAGGATTAAAATGGAAAGACAGTTAAACACAGATCAATTACAGCAACTTGAAGTGTACCTATTCAGCGAGGAACGGAGCGCGGCAACGGTGGAGAAATACCTACACGACCTACGGGTATTTTACGCTTTTATGGACGGCAAGGAGCTAAATAAAACAGCGGTTTTGGAGTACAAAAGCGACCTATTAAACAAGTATGCAGTAACGAGTGCGAACTCTATGCTTGCGGCGGTCAACGCATTCTTTCGCTTTCTCGGTTTTTACGAGTTATGCGTAAAGCAGTATAAAATACAAAAATCCGCTTTCTGCCCCGAGGAAAAGGAGCTGACGAAAGCGGAGTATGTACGGCTTATAGAAGCGGCAAAGCGTAAGGGTAACGAACGGCTGAATCTAATTATACAGACGATCTGCGGCAGCGGTATCAGAGTGAGTGAATTACAATATATCACGGTGGAGGCGGTGGGGCGCGGTGAGGCGTTTGTAAATTGCAAGGGCAAAAATCGGCGTATCTTTATCGTTGCGGAGCTACGGAAAAAGCTACTGCAATATATCAAAAAACAGAATATCAAATCGGGTGCGGTATTCGTGACCAAGAACGGCAAGCCTGTCAGCCGTCATAATATCTGGCGTGATATGAAAGCGCTTTGCAAGGATGCAGGCGTTTCACCCTCAAAGGTGTTTCCGCATAATCTTAGACACCTGTTTGCCCGTACCTTTTATCGTCTGGAAAAGGATATTGCCAAGCTCGCTGACATTTTAGGTCATACGAGTATCAACACAACAAGAATCTATATCGTCACCACCGCCACCGAGCACAAGCGCAAAATGGAAAATATGCGCTTGATTATATAAAGAAAAAAGACCGACTTCCGCCGATCCTATCACATAACGCTTGTTATGTATTCAAATATTACCGATTGTCGTAATTGACAAACATTTGGTGCAAAGATTATAACACAAAATCTTAGATTTTGCAATAGATTTTGCTACATATCCCATAAATATTTTCGAAAAATTTAATTTTTGCGCATAGCAATAAAGCCTTTTCGCTCCCTTTTTTAAAAATGAAAGGTAAAAAGGCTTCTTTCGCTATGCTCATTTTTGTTTTTGACTTCCGAAACATAAACAGAAAAAGAAAACCTTACAACATAACAAGCGTTATGTTGCTTTGGTCATAACGCTTTTGCGTTTAGATATATTCGTCAGAAAAAATCTAACACAGGAGGTAAAAACAAAATGACGAATTTGAAAACCACTAAGAGAGCATTGTTAAGTAGTGTTATCGCACTCCTTGTATGCTTTACGATGCTTCTCGGGACGACGTTCGCTTGGTTTACGGACTCCGTAAACTCTGCGGGCAACATCATTCAGACCGGTACTCTCGACGTTGAGATGCACTGGGCAGACGGTAAGACCGATCCTGCTAATACCACTTGGACTGACGCTTCTACCGGCGCAATCTTCAACAACGACAAATGGGAGCCCGGTTACGTTGAGGTTCGCCACATTAAGATCAGCAACGTAGGTACCCTTGCTCTGAAGTATCAGCTTCATATCTATGCAAACGGCGACGTTTCCGATCTTGCAGATGTGATCGACGTTTATTTCGTAGATCCCGCTGCTCAGGTTGCAGACCGCACCGCGCTTGATAATATTGAGCCCGTAGGCACTCTCACCGAGGTTCTTGCAGGTATGCCCGGCAACGCAAGCGGCGATCTTCAGGCAGAGGAAGTCGATACGATCACCCTCGCACTCAAGATGCGTGAGAACGCAGGCAACGAGTATCAGGGACTTGAAATTGGCTCTGATTTCGTTATCCAGCTCCTCGCAACTCAGTTGACAAGCGAAACTGACAGCTTTGACGATCAGTACGACGCAAACGCTGAGTTCCTTCCGGTTAACACAAGCGCTGCTATCGTCAACAACAACGGTAAATTAGGCGAAGCGGTTGTTTTGACTGCTGATATGCCTGCCGGTACCATTAAGGTTACCGTTCCTGCCGGCGCACAGCTGTCCTCTGCTGATGTTGCAGATTTGAAGCTCACCGTAAAGAATGCCGCAAACGGCTATGGCGGTCAGCTTACTGCAAATCAGGTGGCAACCGGTTATGAGATCTATGTTGACGGTATTGCCGACTACATCAATCCTTTTGTAAATGCTTCCGGACGCGCAATTTACAATTATAGTGATATTAAGGTAGAGCTTTCTATCGGTGCGGACAGAAAGGACGTAAAGGTATATAAAGACGGCATGATGCCTTCCAACACTTGGGCAAGTTATGATTCCGCTACAGGTGTTGTAACCTTTAGCGCGGATTACTTTACGCCTTTCTCTCAGGCAAAGAAGAGTAATATTACCGTAGTTTACACCAAGCTTTCCGAAGCTGAAAAGCAGCTCAACGAAGCTCTTGAAAACATCACCGCAGGTGATAGTGTAACTATTAACTCTAACGCGGACAATATGGTATCCGTAAATAACATTGCTGATGCGTTGAACGGTTCCTCTAACATCATTCTTGTTGGTAATGGTGCCGATAATACTACCGTTGCTTCCAACGGTGCTACTGTTACCGCTGATAGCTTGACCGTTAAGGATCTGACCATTCAGTCTGTTGGTATCACGACCATCAAGGGCAACAATACCACTATCGAGGGTGTTGAGTATCAGGCAGCGGGTGGTGGTCTTACCGTTTCTGGCTCTGACACCACCATCAAGAACACTACCGTCGAGGGTGCTGCTGCTAGCGGTGGCTTGGTAGAGATCGCCAGCGGTTCTGATACTACTGCTTCCGTGACGAATGTTTCTGGCCTTACCGTTACAGAAACCAATGCTTGGGGTGTGAGCACCGGCTTCAAATTCAGCAATATGAACGGCACTACGAACCTCAGCAACGCTACTATCAAGGTTGGAGGTACTGCTGTTTCGTTCGGCCCGAGCAACAGCACGGTCAGAGGCTATGCAAACGTCAGCAACTCGACCTTCGACAGCAAGAGTGTTTATATTTCAACCGTTAAGGCATCAACCTTTGATACCGTTACGTTTGATAACACTTGGAATGAAGATGCGATTCGTTTTACTGCCGGTGGAGCAACCAATACCTTTACAAACTGTGAGTTCAAGGCTGACCTTGATTTCCAGAGTGCAAACTATGCGAACAAGAATGTAACCTTGACCTTTACTAACTGCACCTACAACGGTGTTGCAATCACCGCAGATAACGTGAAAGATCACTTCGTATTTGATAACGGCACGTTCGGTTTGAGCAACCGTGATAACCTTA
Organism: Clostridia bacterium; assembly: GCA_017624795.1. Classification (GTDB taxonomy): domain Bacteria; phylum Bacillota; class Clostridia; order Oscillospirales; family CAG-272; genus Firm-07. The sequence goes on along the minus strand of JAGAMJ010000128.1, from coordinate 16,395 downwards.
CTCTTATTGTTAATGGAGTAACGGTTACTCTGTAACGAAGTTTAAAGTCCGTCCTATCCCTCCCCGTGAGGGATAGGTGTAAATCAAAAAACAAGGAGGTGCAAACGCGATGGAACAACAGAATACAAAATACTGTCGGACAAAGCGTTTGCACGCCTTGCCCTAACCTCTATCCTCGGCATTTTGGTTTGCATCATCTGCCTTTGTTCGACCACTTATGCGTGGTTTGCGGGTAGCGTACAAGGAGATAACAACAAAATCCAAACGGCGGATGCGTGTCTGTTCTCCGTGTCGGTTTACAAGGACGGCCCGGATCGCTAAAAACATATGGGTTCAAATACATCGATTAAAAAGGTAAAATATCTTTTTTATCGCCCCTTCACAATAAAAGAACACCCCCACACGGGGGTGTTCTTTTATTGGCTCGCCTGCAACAAAAACCCCGTCCGAGCAGTTGCTCGGACGGGGATGCTTCAAGCAAAATTATTTTGCTGCCTTGATCGCGGCCTTGGTGCCGAAGTAGATGATGCTGCCGGACTGGGTAGCGCCCACCCAATCGGTATCCTTATCGTCCTTTTCCTCATCGGCAAGCTTCTGGATCTTTTCCATCGCAGCGGTGGCATCTTCCTTGCTGTCGTAGTAGTAAATGGTGACGTGCTCAAGCTTATCCTTACCGTCATCATCCTTTACAAGCTTGGTTCCGCTGACGTAATCGCCAACCTTAACAGCGGTGTAGCCCTCCTCCTTCAAGGAAGCAAGTGCCTTTTCGGGATCCTTGTTGGGGCCGCCGCAGGAAGCGAGCGTTGCGCAGAGCATCACGGCAACCAAAGTCAAAGCCAAAATACGTACAAACTTTTTCATGATATATTCCTCCATGATGATTTTTAGCCCCCACGCGGTAGGGTACCATCATCATTATAGCACACGCCACCAAAAATTGCAATGCCTTTCACGAAAAAAATTGCGGCATTCCCCAAAAATCCCCTCTAACGGTGTGAGTTAGAGGGGATTTTGACGTATTTTAGCGTTATGCCTTGCTCCAAGTCGTGCCTTGTGCGGTGTCGGTCAGCACGATGCCCTTGGCAAGCAGCTCGGCGCGAATGCGATCCGCCTCGGCATAATTTTTTGCCTTCTTGGCGGCAGCACGGGCGTCGATGGCTTCCTCAATGGCGCGGATCTCGGGATCGTCGGAATACACGCGCACGGTATTTGCGGCTGCCTCTGCCTTCTTGGCCTCCTCGGCGGCGTAAGCGTCGGCGTTCTTCAAAAGATCCACGCAAAGCACCGTGTCAAAATCGGCGATGGCGGCACGCTTGGTGGCGACGTTCGCGTCGGATTTCAGCACGTCGTAGATCGCGGTGATCGCAAGCGAGGTATTGAGGTCGTTATCAAGGGCGCTTGCAAATTTTGCGCGAAGCGCTTCAAGCTTTTCCTGCTCGATCGCCTCTCCCTGCTTTGCTTTGAGCGCGGCGATACGGGCGATCAGCTTGCGATAGGCAACGGCGGCGTTATCCAGGTTTTCATAGCTGAACACAAGCGAGCGGCGGTAGTGCGATTGCAGGCAGAAGAAGCGATAGACCACGGGATCGTAGCCCTTGCTCTCCAAAAGCGAAACCGTCAGGAACTCGCCCTTGGACTTGGACATTTTGCCGCTGTCGGTGTTCAGGTGCAGCACGTGCATCCAATAGTTGCACCACTTATGCCCCAGATACGCCTCGCTTTGGGCGATCTCGTTGGTGTGATGGGGGAAGGCGTTGTCAATGCCGCCGCAGTGGATATCCAGGCGCTCACCCAGGTGCTTCATGCTGATGCACGAGCATTCAATATGCCAGCCGGGGTAACCGACGCCAAAGGGGCTGTCCCATTTCAGCTCCTGATCCTCAAACTTGGATTTGGTGAACCACAGCACGAAATCTGCCTTGTTGCGCTTGTTTCCGTCCTCCTCAACGCCCTCGCGGACGCCGACGGCAAGATCCTCCGAGCTGAAATCGTTGAAAATATAGTATTCTTTCAGCTTCGAGGTGTCAAAATAGATATTTCCGCCCGCCTCGTAAGCAAAGCCCTTTTCGATGAGCGCGGAAATGACCTTGATGAAGTCGTCGATGCACTGCGTGGCGGGCTCGATCACATCGGGACGGCGAATGTGCAGCTTTTCGGCGTCGGCAAAGAAGCAGTCGGTGTAATAGCGCGCGATCTCCATCACGGTCTTTTTCTCGCGCTTCGCGCCTTTGAGCATCTTATCCTCACCCGTGTCGCCGTCGCTGGACAGATGCCCAACGTCGGTGATGTTCATCACGCGCTTCACCTCATAGCCGCTATAACGCAGATAGCGGTCAAGGATATCCTCCATGATATAGGTGCGCAGGTTGCCGATGTGCGCAAAATGATAGACGGTGGGGCCGCAGGTGTACATACTGACCTTGCCCGGCTCGTTTGGCACGAACTCCTCTTTTCTGTGCGTGGCGGAATTATATAGCTTTAACATAAATGCTCTCCTTTTTACTTCTTGGCGGCGGATTTCCCCTGTGCCGTTTTTTTCTTTTCCAGCTTTCTTATCTTATCACAAAGCACCTCGATCTCGGCGCGCAGCGCGGAAAGCTCCTGGCTGACGGGGTCGGGGATATGGATCTGGTCGAGGTCGTTTGCGACACGCTCGCCCGCGACCTTCACGACCTTGGCGGGAATACCGACTGCGGTGCTGTGGTCGGGGATCTCGTCAAGCACCACGGCGCCCGCGGCGATCTTGGTGTTATCGCCGATCTTCATAGGGCCAAGGATCTTTGCGCCCGCACCCACCATGACGTTATTGCCAAGCGTGGGGTGACGCTTGCCAACGTCCTTGCCCGTACCGCCCAAGGTCACGCCCTGATAGAGCGTGCAGTTATCGCCGATCTCGGCGGTTTCACCGATCACAACGCCGGAGCCGTGGTCGATCACAAGTCCCCTGCCGATGGTGGCGCCGGGGTGGATCTCAATGCCCGTTATTGCCTTCGCGCCCTGGCTGACCGCACGGGCGGCAAAGGTGTGTCCGTTTTTATATAATGCGTGGGACAGTCGGTGCGCGGTGCGCGCGTGCAAGCCCGAATAGAGCAGCAGCACCTCCAAGTCGCTTTTCGCCGCGGGATCACGCTGGCGGAATGCCGCAATATCATAGCGCAGCTCCTCCAAAAGTCCCTTGGACTTGCGATACAGCTTTTTGCCCGTGTGCCCTGCAAGCGACACAAGCTCGCTGACCGTTTCCAGATCCTTTCTCAAATCCTTCATCACAAATCTGCCCCAAAAAACAAAAAACACCTCCGCGCCATACGGCACAGAGGCGGCGAACCGCGGTCCCACTCTGCTTTTCGGGGTTTCCCCCTCTCTTTACTGCTTGATAACAGATCTCCCTTAACGCGGGGTACGTCGGCGGATACTGAATTTCCCCACCGCGCCTCACGGGTGCATATCTCCCCCATCGTCACACACCGCTTACAGCCAAGGGCGGCGCTCTCTTTGGTGACTTTGCAGGGTCTTCTCCCGTTCATCGGCTTTCCATTATTATTATACACAAAAAGCATAAATTTGTAAACCCCCTTTCCCAAAAAAGTGAAAAAGGGGGTTAAGTCTGATCACAGCAAGCTCAACAGATCATTTTTCAAATGCTGCTCATTGACCGTCTGATAGCGCAACGCTTGCAAAGCCGCGCGAAGCCCCTCGCGGTCGGCATCCTGCGAAAAGATCGCGCCCTCCATTTTTTGGGCGTCACCAAGCGGAACGCCATTCAAATAGGAAAACAGATCAAGGTCTTCGGGAACATCACAGCCAAGGCAGGCGCGTGTCAGCGCAAGCATCGTTTCGCGGCCGTCATACAGGGGCGTTGCCGTGTTCCACAATCTGTCGCCAAAGGTGGGGAAGGCAAAATAGAGCGCATGGCGGTAATGCGGATAGTTATTTCCCTCCCAGGCGCAGGTTTCGCCGCCAAGCACGCGGTAAGCGTAAGGGCTTGCATCGGCAGGATCCGCAAAGAGATTCCAGTCCTTCAAGTGCTTCCATTTCATATAGAGATCAATATACGCATTGGGATAGTCCGCATTGATCACCTCAAAGCCCTCTTCCAGGAATCGTTGCATTGAGCAACCCTCCACAGGTCCGCGGCGCGATCCCGCCACGCGCCAAAACTCAATGAGAATATCATGCGGAATGGGCGGATCGACTGAAATATCCACCTGGTCGTTCCACATCATCATCTTTTTGCCAAGGTCATGGACGATGTCATACACACGGTTGACAAAATAGTAGTAGCGCGGCAAAAGCGTTTCATACCCCATGGGGAGAAAGCGCGCGTTGCAGACCTTGCATTGGCAGGTGCAGGATATCCAGCGCGGCTCTTTCTTGATATCCTCCATAGAGATCTCATCGGTTCCCACGTGTATGTACTCGTAAGGAAAGATCTCACAAAGCTCCGAGAGGACGTTTCGTATGAACGTATAGCTATCGTCGTTGCCGATGCAGATGTTCCAGCCGCTCAGCGGCTCGCCGCCGTTTTCCTCCTCCTCGGAGTGACATTTAAGATGATCGAACTTTTTGGTCAAGGAAAAACCGTGCGCGGGCACGTCGATTTCAGGAATAACGTCAATGCCGAAGGTTGCGGCATAGGCAACGATCTCTCTTAAATCACCCTTGGTGTAGAGGATTCCCGGGGAGGGGGGAAGATCGTAAACGTCGGAAAGGTAGGAAAAGCCCTCTGCATCGGAGAGATGCACGTGAAGCTTGTTATACTTGGATTTTGCCATACCGAGAATGATGGAGCGCACCTCGTCCATCGGAATCACGTGGCGCGCGGGATCGAGCATCACCGAACGGAAGCGGCTGTCAGGATAGTCAGCGATCTTCATTTCGGGCACATAGAAGCGATCTCCTTTTACAACGATGGCCTGCGTCAATGTGGCGGCGGCGTTGACCAAACCGCGATAATCCTTGGCTCGGATCTCAATTTTGCCGTCCTTAACTGAAATTTCGTAATATTCGGACGAGGGAGAGATGCCCGACACCACGCAAAGGGAAAGCGTCGCCTCCTCACGGGTGGATCGCACAAACTCGCCATAAGGCATCATTTCGTGCAAAGCGGGCAGAAGATCGCGACTTGGGCGATCGTTACACCAGACCTTCAAAGGGAACTCCAAGGGCATCTGCGCTTTTGATACGTTTTCTTGCTTAACTCTCGGTAAAAACATCATATATCTCCTGTTTTTTGTAATGAAATAACTGAAATGCGATCTTTGAGAAAGCGCATATGAAAGTGATCATTGCTTTACGACCGCAGCATGCGTGATACCGTAATAGGCAAAAACGCGAAGCACAGCGGCGTCAAGCACCTCGCCGCAAACGGCGATGGGTACTGCGGGCGGGCAGCCGACGCCTGCGTCGGCAAGCACGCGCCCAAGACACGCGGAAACGGGTAAGCTCTCGCTATCCGACAACATCGCTTCCCTGATCGAAAAGCGCTTTTCGGGGATCGAAAGCATGGGAGCTTGTACCATGATGGGCGCACGCCTTGGGATAGCGCACAGCGCACGCTCCAAGCGCGCGATGCCCGCATCGCCCGTTTCGGGTGTCAGCATCAGAACAAGGAAGTCGGGATCGCAAAACTCACATACGATCCCCACGTTTTGCAACAGATCGGCAAGCTCGGTGCCAAGATAGCCGTAGGGCTTCGCGTGAATCGTGAGCTTTAACGGCTCATCGCCGCAAAGCGTATAGCCCGCCGCCGTCAAGCGATCCTTGCAGGCGGCGATCTGCGCGGCAAAATCGGCAAGCCGCTGCGGGTAGCCGTTTGCAAGATAGGCGTTGACCGCGTCAAGCGATTGCAGCGTCAGATACGAGGGGCTGGTGGAGCCGAACAGCGCAAGCGCTTTTTTGGCATCGTTTGCAAAAAGCCCTGACACGTGCTTTGAAACGTGCAGATACGCGCCGCCCGTGAGCGCGGGCAAGGTCTTGTGCGCCGAATCGCAGCAAAGATCGGCGCCAAGGTCGATGGGGTGCTGCGAGCGCGGCAAAAATTTCAGATACGCGCCGTGAGCGTTATCCACCAAAAGATAAACGCCGTTTGCGTGGCAGACCGCCGCGATCGCGGCAATATCGGCGCGGTTGCCCAGATAATCGGGGCTTGTCAGATACACCGCCGCAGGTCTTCGCACGGCTTTTTTCAGCATCACGTCAAGTGACGACGCATCAATGGGGCAAGAGAGGTAGGCGCTTTCTGCATCGGGATACAGCCACTCGACATCAAGGTCGAGCAGCGCCGCCGCGGAAAGAAACGCCTTGTGCGCATTTCTGCCCGCCAAAATCAGCGTTTTCTCACCCCGTTTGGTACTCTTTTTCGCGATCAGGTGGAGCATCGCGCGAACACAAAGCGAGGACCCCTCGGTCGAATAGAAGGTGTCGGCGCCAAACAGCGCACTCGCATTTTGCTCGCTTTCCCGAATGATGCCCGTCGCCTCATACAGACTGTCGGCACCCGCGATCTCGGTGATGTCGAGGCGCTCGCAGCCGACAAGCACCTCGCCCTTATGCCCCGGCATATGCAGCCGCAACGCGTCGCCCTTGGCATAGCGATCCACAAAATCGCAGATCGGTGTCGTCATCTTGCTCATTTCTTGCCACCGAGAGCGCGGGCGACCGCCACCATAATGGCGCACTCCATACGCTTGCGGAACAGCTCGCAGCCCTTTTCGTAAATGCCCGTGACACTGCCCGTCGCATGGTAAGCGTTGGCGGCGCAGCCGCCCGAGCAGTAAAGCCGCGCCCAGCAATCTCTGCAAGCGGGACGGGCGTAGACGTTACAGGCGGCAAACTCGCCGCGCACGTCCGTATTGCTCACCCCGTCAAACACGTTGCCGAGCTTGAATTTTTCCTCGCCCACGAACTGATGACAAGGGTATAGATCACCCCAGGGGGTGACCGCCATATACTCGGTGCCCGAGCCGCAGCCCGAAATACGCTTGTAGATGCAGGGACCGCCCGTGAGATCGATCATATAGTGATAGAAGGTAAAGGGCTTGCCCTCTCGGTCGCGTTGCAGCATCAGGTCAGCTAACTGCTCGTACTGCTGCTTCACGATCTCCATATCGGCGTCGGTCAGCTCCGCGGGATCGCCCTCGGCACACACCACGGGCTCCATGGAAAGCTCGGTAAAGCCAAGGTCCAGCATGACCTTGATATCCTCTAAAAAGTCGGGGTTCGCGTGGGTAAAGGTACCGCGCATATAGTAGTTTTTTCCACCCCGTTTTGCCACTAATTCCTGGAATTTAGGCACGATGCGGTCAAAGCTGCCCTTACCCGCGTAATCCACGCGAAAGCGGTCGTGGATCTCGCGGCGGCCGTCCAGCGACAGCACCACGTTGTGACATTCTCTGTTGGCAAACTCGATCACGTCGTCGTCGATCAGCATACCGTTGGTCGTCAGGGTAAAGCGGAAATTCTTGCCCTTTTCCTGCTCGATCGAACGGGCATAGGCGACAAGCTGCTTCACCACGTCAAAATTCATCAGCGGCTCGCCGCCGAAGAAGTCGACCTCCAAATTGCGGCGGCTGCCCGAATGCTCGACCAAAAAATCAAGCGCGCGCTTGCCGACCTCAAAGCTCATCACAGCGCGATCGCCGTGGTACTTGCCCTGACTTGCAAAGCAATAGGAACAATTCAGGTTGCACGTATGCGCGATATGCAGGCACAGCGCCTTGACGACACCCGCGGTCTTTTCTTTGAGCTTGCCTGCCATTGGCTCGAAGGTATCGGGGGCGAACAGCTTGCCGCGCTCTTTGAGCGCGGCGACGTCGTCGTAGCATTCCGCAATATCCTTTGGCGTCACGTCCTCGCGCCCCGCGTATTTTTGCGTCATCGCGGCGAGCACCGCGTCGCGGTCGTTTTGCTCAAACATCGCAATGATATCGTAAGCCACCTCGTCCACGGCGTGCACCGAGCCCGAGCAGACGTCCAACACGATGTTGTAATCCCCTAATTTATATTGATGTACCATAAATCTTTCCCTTTCGCAAAAATGCCGCCCTGGCGTCTTGTGCGCCGCGGCGGCATTTTCTTAAATCATTTGCTTTCGCACTGCTGATTGGCAATGCCGCAGCTGGTCTTGCATGCCGATTGGCAGGAAGTCTGGCACTCGCCGCATCCGCCGTTCTTTGCACTGTCGCACAGGTTGCGCGTTTCAAGCGTTTCGATATGTTTCATACTGTTACCCCTCCGTTTGAAATTTGTTATAAAGATTATACCACTTTCTTTTAGTAAAGTCAATATATCGGAAAATTTTTTTGGATCAATGCTCCCATTTATCGATCAGCGAACGGATCTGCCCCGTAAATTTCGCATTATCCTTGTTAGCGCGATTGTCACAGCGCTTTGCGAGCGCAAGTAACGCCTCTGCGGCGGCAACCAGCTCGCGGTGGACGCTTTTCTTACGGGAAGCATCTCTCGCGCCCTTGCCGCGCTCCACGCGGCGGCGCTCGGCAAATGCCGTCATCACACCCGTTTGCAGGTCGTATTCGGTACCACTGTACGGCGCTTCGGCACGGTAACCAAGGTCGGAAAGCTCGCGGCAAAAATCCTCACAGGAGCCCTCGTCACCGTGATTGACAAAGACAAGACGGGGCTTTTTCTCAAAGCCCTGTAAAAAGGTGAGCAGTCCGTTTTTGTCCGCGTGACCGCTGATGCCGTGCAAGGCAGCGACCTCGGCGCGCACCGAGATCTCCTCGCCAAACAGTCGCACGGTCTTTGCCCCCTCCTGAACGGCACGCCCAAGAGAGCCCTCTGCCTGATAACCAACGAACAGGACCAGACTTTCGGGACGCCAGAGATTGTGCTTTAAGTGATGGCGTACACGCCCCGCCTCACACATACCGCTGGCGGACAGGATCACCTTGGGGGTTGGATCCTCATTGATGCGCTTGGACTCCTCTGCCGTGACCGCCAGGCGCAAGCCCTCAAAATGCAAGGGGTCAATGCCCTGCCGAAGCAGAGAAAGCGTTTCATCGTCAAAGCAGCTGCGGTCACACGTTGTAAAGATTTTCGTCGCCTCGATCGCCAAGGGGCTGTCCACGTAAACGTGAAAATCCGCACGCTCGACCATGCGGCGCTGCTTGATCTCACGTAAGGCGTAAAGCAGCTCCTGCGTGCGCCCCACCGCAAAGGCGGGAATCACCACGTTGCCGCCGCGACGCAGCGTGCGTTCGATATGCCGTGCCAGCTCCTCCGCCACGTTATCGGGGCGCGTGTGCGTGCGGTTGCCGTAGGTCGATTCGATCACCAGATAATCGGTCCTGCTTATCGTTTGGGGATCGCGAATGATGGGCTGATCGGTGTTCCCCACATCACCGCTGAATACGATCTTTTGCGTCACGCTTTCTTCTTTTAGCCACAGCTCGACCGCAGCGGAGCCCAGCAGATGCCCGATGTCGGTAAAGCGCAGATCCACCCCCGCGGCAGCGGGAATGACCTCCCCGTATTTGCAGCGTCGGAACAGCGAAAGCGCGCCTCTGGCGTCCTCGGCGTCATAGGTGGGCTGCCAAGGCGCCTCGCCCGCGCGCTTCGCCTTACGGTTGCGCCACTCGGCTTCCTCCATTTGAATGTGCGCTGAATCGCGCAGCATGATCTCACACAGATCGCAGGTGGCGGCGGTGGCAAAGATCACACCGCGAAAGCCGTCCTTTAAGAGCTATGGCAGCAAACCCGAATGGACGATGTGCGCGTGCGTTAAAAACACCGCCTCGACCTCGCGGGGCGCAACGGGCAGCTCGACGTTCTGAAAAACGTCAAGCCCTTGCTCCATACCGCAGTCCACAAGATAATAGCGTCCCCCCACCTCAAGCAGGGTGCAGCTGCCCGTGACCTCGTGCGCGGCGCCGACGAATTGGATCTTCATAAATGCCCTCCTTGCGTTATGATCGTTCAGACGCGTTGTTTGCCTTAAAGCAGCGTAACGGTATGCGTATTTCGATAGATCCCGTTCCCCTCCAGCGCGATGATCCCTTCCTTTTCACACAGCTCAAAGCTGCTGCCCACAACGTCGGGCAGCCCATTCCACGGTTCAAGACAGAGAAAGGGTGCGCCCTGCTTATGCCAGATCAAAAGGTTGCACGTGTCGGGAAAATCCACGCGGATCGCTCTGCCGTTTTTACGGTTACGCAGCGTCGCCGAGCGAGATCTCAGATCCCTAAAAACCAGCGTGTCGATATCAAAATAACGCTCGTAAAGCGGCAAGACCTGCGACTCCTTCAAGACAGGGATCAATTCATCGGTCAGCAAGGGACCGCACAGTCCGTTTGAGTGAAGCGTTTCGCACTCGGGAAAGATCACGTCGTATTCCTCGATCCCCTCGGGGGTGGCGTACGCCTCGTGCGAGCCGATGCTGAAATACATCGTTTCGCCCGACTTGTTTTTGACCTCGTAGCCGATCTCGATCGCGCGTTCACGCAAGGTGAAGCTCACGCGCAGCTCGTAATCAAAGGGATAGCATTGTTTCGTTTTTTCATCAGACGTATGCAAAAAAACGACACGATCGTCCTCTTGCGACTCAACCGCAAAAAGCGTGTTTCGGGCGTAGCCGTGCTTTCCCAGGTGATAGGTCTTGCCCCTGTGGGTATAGCGATCCTCCTTCAAGCTTCCGCAAATGGGAAAGAGCAAGGGCGCGGTGCCGCTCCAAAACGCGGGGTCGCCGTTCCACCAATATTCTGTTTTGTCGCAAAGCACGCTTTTGATCTCCGCGCCAAGCTCGCTGATCGTAACGGTCAAAGCTTTATTTTTCAAAGTGATCATTTCAGATTAGTTCCCTTTCATTGTTCGTCATCGGAGAAAAACGGGTGCTTTTCTCTGTACTGCGCTTCCAGCATCATATCCTTGACCTTCATCAGGCGTGTGATATTGCCGCGCTCGTTTTCTTCCAGCTTTATTTTGATGGTGCGGATCGCGGCAAGATAGCGGGGCATCATAATATGCTCCAACGCGTTGACGCGGCGGCGCGTGCGCTCGATCTCCTCGGCAAGCAGCTCTGCCTCCTTTTCCATTTGGGCAAGTGAGAGCAGATCGTCACGCAAGGCACCAAGTTCAAGCAGCGCGCCGTCAAGCTCACCCGAGGTAAAGGCAAGCCCGTAATTATAGCTGTCGCCCACCGCGGCGCCCTCCTGCCATGAAAAGTCGGGCACGGTCACGCTCATCCGGTTACGGTAGCCCACCGACAGCTCGCCCGCCCGCCTTGGCAGCATCAGCGCCTCCTCCAGCATATGGGGGTGGCTGACGGCACTTGCCAGCGCAAAACTGCTATAGGCACGCTGCAACGCTTGCTCGACGCGCAACCGCAGCTCCTTATCGCGCCGCACCACGTCAAGAAACCGCCGCATCAGCTCATCGCGCTTGTCTTTGAGCAGCTTGTGCCCACGCCTTGCGGTCTGATAGCGCGTTTGCAGCTTTTTGAGCTCCATTCGGGTTGGATTTACACGAATTTCCGCCATCGCTTACTCCTTTGCGCCCTTCTCGCCGTCCCTTGGGAGATAGCGCTCCACAAGCTTTGGATCGATGCGTTTAAGCTCGCCGCGGGGCAGGATCGACAGCAGCTTCCAGCCAAGCTCCAAGGTCTGCTCGATCGAACGGTTCTCATAAAAGCCCTGGTTCACGTACTCTTTTTCAAAGGCGTCGGCAAATCCGGCGTACAGGCGATCGGTGGGCGTCAGCGCCGCCTCACCCAGCACCGCCATCAGCTCTCTTGCATCCTTGCCGCGCGCATAGGCAGCAAACAGCTGGTTCATCGTGCCCGCGTGATCCTCACGCGTTTTGCCCTTTCCGATGCCCTTGTCTTTAAGACGTGAAAGCGAGGGCAGCACGTCCACGGGGGGCAATACCCCCTTGCGGTAAAGCTCACGCGAGAGAATGATCTGCCCCTCGGTGATATAGCCCGTCAGGTCGGGAATGGGGTGCGTTTTATCGTCCTCGGGCATCGAGAGGATCGGGATCATGGTGATCGAGCCCTCCGAGCCCATCTTGCGCCCCGCGCGCTCGTAGATCGTCGCCAGGTCAGTGTAAAGATAGCCGGGATAGCCACGGCGGCCGGGCACCTCCTTGCGCGCGGCGGAAACCTCGCGCAGCGCCTCGGCATAGTTGGTCATATCGGTCATAATGACAAGCACGTGCATATTGCAGTCAAACGCAAGATACTCGGCGGCGGTCAGTGCCATACGGGGGGTGGTGATGCGCTCGATCGCGGGATCGGACGCAAGATTGACGAACAGGACCGTGCGGTCCAGCGCCCCCGTTTTGCGGAAATCCGAAATGAAGAAATCCGCTTCCTCAAAGGTGATGCCGATGGCGGCAAACACAACGGCGAACTTCGCATCGTCGCCAAGCACCTTCGCCTGTCTTGCGATCTGCGCGGCAAGGTCTGCGTGCGGAAGGCCCGCACCCGAAAAGATCGGCAGCTTCTGACCGCGCACCAGCGTGTTCAAGCCGTCGATGGTCGACACGCCCGTCTGTATAAACTCGGACGGGTACTGTCTTGCGGCAGGGTTGATGGGTGTGCCGTTGATGTTCAGCTTCTTTTGCGCTAAAATCGGCGCGCCGCCGTCCACGGGCTCGCCCATACCGTCCAACACTCTGCCCAGCATATGCTCGGACACCGAAAGCTCAACACCGTGCCCCATAAAGCGGACCTTGCTTTCGGACAGCGAAAGCCCCGCGGCGGAGTCAAACAGCTGCACCAGCACGCTGCGTCCGTTGACTTCAAGCACGCGGCAGCGGCGGATCTCGCCGTTGGGCAGCTCGATCTCACCAAGCTCGTCGTACTTCACGCCGTCCACTTGCTTTACAAGCATCAGGGGGCCTGCGACCTCCTCTATGGTCTTATATTCGCGCAGCATATCAGTTCACCCCCTTGACTTTGGCGATCTCTTGGTCGATCTGCGCCTCAATTTGCGCATATTTGTCACGGTAATCGGCATACGGTACGGCTTTTGCGCGACCGATCGCCTCACGAACGGGCAGCTCCGAGAGCACGTCGATGTCAGCACCCTCTCTCACCGCTTCGCGCATTTTGCGGTCAAAGGCAAAGATCAGATCCATCAGTGCGTACATTTTATCCGCCTCGGTATAGGCGTCGCCCTCCATGAAGGCGTTTTGCTGCAAAAAGTCCTCGCGGATCGAGCGCGCGGTTTCCAGCGTGATGCGATCATCGAAGGAAAGCGCGTCGGTACCGACCAGCTTGACGATCTCTTGCAGCTCGCTTTCCTGTTGCAGAATACGAAGCAGCTCGCCCGTTTTTTTCATCCAATCCTTTGCGACGTGCGCCGAAAACCAATCGGACAGACGGTCGCGATACAGCGAATACGAGGTCAGCCAATTGATGGCGGGGAAATGACGGGCATAGGCAAGCGAGGCGTCCAGCCCCCAGAAGACCTTGACGATGCGAAGCGTCGCCTGCGTGACGGGCTCGGAAAGATCTCCGCCCTGCGGCGACACCGCGCCAACGGCGGTCAGCGTGCCCCTTCTGCCGTCAGAGCCAAGGCAGATCGCCTTGCCCGCGCGCTCGTAGAACTGCGCCAGACGCGAGGTCAGATACGCGGGATAGCCCTCCTCACCGGGCATTTCCTCCAAGCGTCCCGACATTTCGCGCAGCGCCTCCGCAAAGCGCGAGGTCGAGTCGGCGATCACCGCCACGTCATAGCCCATATCACGGTAATATTCAGCGATCGTAATGCCCGTATAGATCGACGCTTCACGCGCCGCGACGGGCATATCCGAGGTGTTTGCGATCAGAATGGTGCGCTCCATGAGCGACTTGCCCGTGCGGGGGTCGTTCAGCTCGGGGAATTCGCGCAAAACGTCCGCCATCTCGTTGCCGCGCTCGCCGCATCCGACATAGACCACCAGATCCACGTTGCTCCATTTGGCGAGCTGGTGCTGCACCACAGTCTTGCCCGAGCCAAAGGGCCCCGGCACACAAGCAGTGCCGCCCTTGGCGATCGGGAACAGCGCGTCAATGGTGCGCTGGCCCGAGATCAGCGGCTCGCTTGGCGCAAGGCGCTCACGAATGGGACGCGCACGGCGCACGGGCCACTTTTGCATCATCGAAAGAGATACGATCTCGCCATCCTCCAAGCGGAGCTGCACGACGGTGTCGGTCACGGTAAATTCCCCCGCGTGGATCTCGGCGATCGTGCCCGCGTATCCGTAAGGGATCATCAGCTTGTGACGCAGCGCGGCGCTTTCCTGTACGTAACCGAAAATATCTCCTTCACTGACCGCGTCACCGTAGGAAACGGCGGGCTCAAAGAACCATCTCTTCTCGCGGTCAAGCGCCGGCTCGTCAATGCCCTTTTGCAGATTTGCGCCGTATTTAAGACGCAGCGTTTCCAGCGGACGCTGAATGCCGTCGTAAATATTGCGAACAAGGCCCGGGCCAAGCTCCACGGATAGCGGTGCGCCCGTGGAAACAACGCGGTCGCCGCGCCCAAGCCCGGCGGTTTCCTCATAGACCTGGATCGAGGCGCGGTCGCCGTGCATCTCAATGATCTCGCCGATCAGCTGTGCCTCGCCCACGCGCACCACGTCAAACATATTCGCCTCACGCATTCCCTCGGCGATGACCAAGGGGCCTGAAACCTTTAATATTCTTCCTTCAACCATATCCACCGCTTCCTTTATTTCAAAATATCCGCGCCCACGGCGCGTTCCACTGCCCGTTTGATCTTCGCAAGGCCCGTTCCCTTGCTTCCCGCGCGCCCCGGGATCACCGTGATGGCGGGCAGAGCAAGATCCTTATAGCGGGCGATCTCGTCCTCGATCAGGACGGCTAACTCCTCCGTGATGAAGAGTATTGCGTATTCACCGCTTTTTACAGCGTTTTTGAGTACCGTTGCGGCACTTTCTGCCCCCTCTGCCTCCAAAACCGAATAGCCGAGCGGCAAAAAGCAAAGCACGTCGGCAGCGCTTCCTATCATACCGATCTTATACATAGCTTTCCCTCATTCGCGTCTGAATTGCTTGCGCGTCCAAGCCCGCCGCCTTGCCCACCAGCAGGATACGCAGATTTTTGCTCTGCCGCTCGGCGGCAAGCAGATAGGCGATGGGTACCTCCGCGCCGAAGGTCACGTACCGCGCGCGGCGGATCAGCGTCATCAGGTGATCGTCTGCCCTTTTTTCGGTGTCGGCAAGCGTGCGGTCCTTTGCAAAGACCGCTTCGTACGGGGTGGCGGAAAGTCGCTTGTAAAACGCCTCCTCGCCGCCGTCGTAAAGGTCAAGCAAGGAAAGCTCGTTAAGCGTCCCCACGGGCAATACCGCACGCGTGAGCGCCGAGCGCCCCAGCTCCCCGTTTCGCATACGCAAAAGCCGCAGACACATCAGCAGATTGATCAGATCCGCCTGCGTGCTGACAAGCTCTGCCGCGAAGGGATAGGGTGCCGCCGCTGCCGCCATATCGGCATACGCGGCGCGATCGAAAATGAAGTCGATCTCCTGCGGATCCCCCGTTTTCGCAAAGGCATCGCGCACCGACGCTACCGCCTGCGCCATATGGGTGGGCAAGAGTGAGAACAGCTCGTTTTCCGATACTGTTAGCAGCGTTTCTGTCGAAACGCTGCCAAGGTCGATCAAAAGCTTTTCGGGGTCCGTGCCCTTGATGCGACACTTTTCCAGCGTCTTCAAATTATGGCAGTCGTACGGGTATTGCAAAAAGCGCAGCAGGGATCTGTCGGGCAACGACTCCGCCACCGCGGCAAAGGCACTTTTCAGTCCGTATTCCTGTCCCTTCGAGGCGCCCCATTCGTCCAGCATCTTTTCAGCGTCGCTGACCGTTTGGGCACTCAACAGCTGATTTAGTCGCTCGCGCCCCACAAGGCGGCCTTCCATGGCGCGTATCCGCGCCGATGCATAAAGGTAATCCAACGGATCGTATCGCACGCCATCAACCCCTTTCTGTTTTAGTCAAATAAAATTGCGGAGATCCTGCTCTCCAGCTCCCGTCGCATCTCTTGCAGCAAAACGGTGATCGAGCAGTTGCTTTCCACCTCGCCGTAGCGCAAAATAAGCCCGCCGTCTATGTCGGCACACTCGTCTGACAGGCGCAGCTTTGCCGTGCGCTGTGCCCCGATACGGCGCTCGGTCGCGCGGCGCGCGCCCTCGATCACGCTCTCGCCGAAGCGGGCGCGATCGTTTTCGTTGAGCAGCACCTCAAAGGTGTCAAAATCGGCGATCTCATCGCCGTATTCCAGCGTTTTGTCCTCCTCCCGTGCCTGTTCGAGCAAGGCGCAGGAAAGCAGCGCCACCAAAAGCTCACGGTACTTGCCGTAGTCGGTGTCGCAGATCTGTGCTTTTGCCGCCTCAAAGGTTTCGTCAAGCAGCTCGGACTTGGCGGCAAGCAGAATATTG
>JAGAMJ010000127.1 GCA_017624795.1 Clostridia bacterium | reverse complement strand
CAAGCGGTATGAGTTGAAATATCTCTTGACGCTTGAACAAAAGGGAAGAATCCTTGAAGCGATGGCGCCCTATATGGAGCTTGACAGATACGGACGGTCGGGCGTACGGAATATATACTTTGACACCGACAATTACAGACTCATCCGCCGTTCAATCGAAAAGCCCGCCTATAAGGAAAAGCTGCGAATACGAAGTTATTCTCGGGCAAGCGCCGACAGCACGGTGTTCGTGGAGTTGAAAAAGAAATACGAGAAGGTGGTCTATAAGCGCAGACTTCCGCTGTGCGAAGCAGATGCTATGTCGTGGGTATGCCGTGAAAATCCGTGTCCCGTGAGCACGCAGATCTCCCGTGAGATCGATTATTTCCTTGACTTTTACGGCGGCTTACGCCCTACGGTGTTCCTCTCCTACGAGCGAGAAGCCTACTACGATAAAGGCGGTGGGGATTTTCGCGTGACCTTTGACGATCACATCCTTTCACGCGAGAGCGATCTTAGCCTTTGCTCGAGTCCGCACGGCACCCCGATCCTGCCCGAGGGGAAGGTGCTGATGGAATTAAAATGCTCGGGCGGTATTCCGCTTTGGATGGTAGAGGTGCTATCCCGTGAGCGCATCTATAAGACCTCATTTTCAAAATACGGAACGGCTTATGAAAAGCTGATATTCCCCGAAATCTATTTGCCAAACAGAGCAAAACATAAGGAGATCATAACAAATGGATGCAATATTTAAGGGTATTTTCGATAATGAGCTGACACAGGTGATCGGGGTGGGAGATTTTCTTCTCTGCCTTGGCGTGTCGCTCTTTCTCGGGCTCATTATGGCTGCGGCATATATGTTCAAAAACGAGCATACCAAGAGCTTTCTTGTCACCCTCGCACTTCTGCCTGCCGTGGTGTGTGTGGTGATTATGATGGTCAACGGCAACATCGGCGCGGGCGTCGCGGTGGCAGGCGCATTCAGCCTTGTACGCTTTCGTTCCGCCCCCGGGTCGGCCAAGGAGATCATCACCATCTTTCTTGCCATGGGTGCAGGTCTGATCGCGGGCATGGGGTATCTTGGCTTTGCCGCACTCTTTACCGTCATTTTGTGCGCAATGTTCCTCCTTTACAATGCCGTGGCAGGCAACGCAAGGAGCGAGGCGGTGAATAAGACCGTTAAGATCACTATCCCTGAGGATCTTGACTACACGGGCGTTTTTGACGATATCTTCGCAGAGTACACCAAGAAAAGCGAGCTTGTGAAGGTCAAGACCACCAATATGGGCAGTATGTTCCGCCTGACATACAACGTAACGCTGCGTGATGCGACCAAGGAAAAAGAGATGATCGACCGCATCCGTGAGCGCAACGGCAATCTTGAAATATTGGTGTCAAGGCAGGAAAACCGCACGGCGGAGCTTTGATATGGAGGAAAGCTATGAAAACAAGAATATTTGCGCTATTACTGTGCTTACTTTTGCTCCTTACGGGATGCAAAAAAAGCAAGGAAAACGAGGGCTACCAAAACCCCGAGGAGCAAGGGCCGACGGCGGACCTTGGTGACGATAACACGAGCTTTGGTGAGTCTTTGAACGATCTCGGCGCATACGAGGGGTACTTTGAGGGTGAGTCCACGGCTATCACCGTGACCTGTATTTCGGGCACGCAAAATGCATACAAGCTTGAGGGAACGACGCTGACCTTTACGGCAATCGGTGAAGAAAGCGTATATTCGATTTCGGGCAAGCTGCGCGGTAATATCGTCATTGACGTGGGCGACGGCTACAAATTCGATCTGGAGCTTCAGGGGCTCTCGCTTGTGTGCGATGCCACAAATCCCATCACCGTCGTGAGCGGTGACGAGGTTGCGATCCAGGCAAAAAAGGACACGAAAAACTATATTTACGATAAAAGAGCCACCATTGACTCTGCCGATGAAGCACTCTATGTGGGCGCGATCCATTCGGGTGTGGATCTTGAGATCGGGGGCAAGGGCGCGCTGACCGTGGTTTCCGAGAATAACAACGGCATTCATTCCAAGGATGATCTGCAGGTCAAAAATCTCACGCTCCTTGTGGCTTGTATCGACAATGCTCTCAAGGGTAACGATAGCGTTGAGATCAAGGACGGTAACACCACCCTCATTGCCTCGGGCGGCGACTGCATCAAGACCTCAAACAGCGACGTGTCGGAAAAGGGCAACCAGCGCGGCAGCATCAGCATTCTGGGCGGCACGCACAACCTTTACGCCGCTTGTGACGGCATTGATGCGGCATATAACGCCACGGTTGACGATAACACCACCGTGCTGAACATCTATACCGATAAATATTCCAACTACTCGAGCGAGGTCACGGCGACCGCGTCGGATACCAACTATATCCGCTTTACAAGCAACGCCTACTATTATTCGGTCAAATATTACAACTCCGATACCGATTACGTATGGGTGAATGCCGAATATCATTCCAAGGTGTCGGGCAGTATGAGTAATTATTACTACTACTCCTATCCTAAAATGCCCACGTACGCCAAGGTACAGTTCTTTATTTATGAGGCAGAATCACAGCGCGGGCAGGAAACGGAATACCTGGTTGCATCCGAGTATCTTACGCAAAACAGCGCTTACGATACCTTTGCCCTCTCGCAATCCTATAACGGACTCGGCTATCAATGGACGAACTACACGACCACGGTGCAGGAAAGCGGCTTTGGCGGCGGTCGCCCGGGCGGCCCCGGCGGTGGCGGTATGGGTGAAGGGAATACCGACAAGGGCGAGTATTCCACCAAGGGCATCAAGGCGGCAAACGAGATCGTGATCAATGCGGGAACGGTCAATATCAAGTCCTATGACGATGCCATTCACGCCAATAGCGATACCGCGCTTGAAAACGGCGCAACGCCGCTTGGCAACGTGACGGTAAACGGCGGAAATATCACCCTTTACAGCAATGATGACGGCCTGCACGCGGACGGTGCGCTGTTGGTTACTGCGGGCACGGTCAGCGTGACCAACTCTTATGAGGGCGTTGAGGGTACCACCGTCCATATCTCGGGCGGCTACGTTTCGGTCAACGCCAAGGACGACGGCATCAACGCCACCACCACAACGGGCGTGGCGATCGCCATCAGCGGCGGCACGGTGTATATCTACTGCACGGGTGACGGCATCGACTCCAACAGCCGCACTTCCTATCAGGGCATCGTGTTCTCGGGCGGCAATACGGTCGTGATCTCCAACTCGGGCGGCAACTCCGCCATTGACTCCGAGCAAGGGTATGCCTATGAGGGGGGCGCCGTGCTCGCCATTATGCCGCGTGGCGGTATGTCAAGCGAAGCCACCCACTGCCAGAGCTTTTCAAGCGCGGGAACGACCAAGGAGCTTTCACTCAGCAAGGACACTTTCCTTGTAGTAGAGATCGGAGAGGGAACGGCGACTGTGAAAATGCCCGCATCCATCAATGCCCTTGTCATCGTGCTTGGTGACAAGTCAGCGGATATCAGCACCGTATCCTCTACCACCGGGGCTCTTGACCAAAATGGCGTGGCGTGGAATTAAGAATTACTTGATACAAAGGGCAAAAAGTGGTATAATTTAAGAAAACTTACGAAAGGGGGCGCAAGGATGCGGATCTTAATTGCCGAGGACGATACACGGCTTTTAAAAAGCCTGGTGCATATATTTGAGATGAATCACTATGCCGTGGATGGCGTGGATAACGGCGTGGATGCCTTTGATTATGCCTCCTCGGGGGAATATGATGGGCTTGTGCTGGATATTATGATGCCCGGTATGGACGGCGTGACCTTGCTGAAAAAGCTCCGCGCAAGCGGTATCACCACGCCTGCACTCATTCTGACCGCAAAAACAGAAACCTATCAGAAAATCGAAGGGCTTGACGCAGGGGCGGACGATTATCTCCCCAAGCCCTTCTCCACGGGCGAGCTTTTGGCGCGTGTGCGCGCGATGCTCCGCAGAAAAGACAATTTTACTCCCGATCTCTTGATCTTTGATGGGCTCACGCTCAACCGTTCCACCTATGAGCTTGTGTGCGGCGACAACACGCTGCCCCTCAGCGGCAAGGAATTTCAGGTGATGGAGATGCTGATGCAAAGCCGCGGCGTGATCGTCACCGCCGAGCAGCTCATCACGCACATTTGGGGCTGGAATACGAACGTGGATACCAGTGTGGTTTATGTTCACGTTTCCAATATCCGCAAAAAGTTAGATCAGTTAGGGGCGCAGCTGACCATCAAATTCGTACGGAACGCCGGCTATCTTCTGGAGGCAAAGAAATGATCTACCGACTGCAACGTAAATTCATCCTGATCTGCACCGTGTCGGTGCTTGCCGTGATTTTCTTGGTGTTCGG
This sequence comes from Clostridia bacterium, assembly GCA_017624795.1. Taxonomy (GTDB): domain Bacteria; phylum Bacillota; class Clostridia; order Oscillospirales; family CAG-272; genus Firm-07. The sequence continues at coordinate 2,153 of JAGAMJ010000127.1, read as the reverse complement.
CGTGATCCTTGCGCTCAATATATCCTCCATGAACAGAAATATGGACATGCTGGCAGATCGCGTATCCGAGGGCGGCGGCAGATTTCCGGGCTCTATGGAAGAAAAGCCGAAGCCCGATAAAATGCCCCCAAGGGAAGAGCAGGACTTTGCTTTTATCACGCCAGAAACCCCGTTCTCCACGCGCCATTTTACCGTTTTCTTTGATCCAAACGGTGAAGTGGTAAAAACCAATACCGAGTCGATCTATTCGATCACCGACGAGGTCGCCATCGAATATACCGAGCGCGTGATGGAGAGCGGCAAGTCGCGCGGCTGGATATCGAGCTACCGCTATAAGGTGTTTCGGTCGGAAATGGGTGAGGGCGTCGTGTTTGTTGACGGCAGCATGAGTAGGTCCTCTATGATGCAGTCCATGATGATCGCAGGGGGCGTTTTGCTCGGATGCGCCGCACTCGTGCTGATTTTGATATTTTTACTCTCGAAAAAGGCGGTAAAGCCCATTGCCGAGAGCTACGAAAAGCAAAAGCAATTTATCACCGATGCCAATCACGAGCTGAAAACACCGCTGACCTTGATTCTTGCAAACCTCGACATTGCCGAGAGTGAGCTTGGCAAAAACGAATGGCTTGACGATATTCGCTCTGAGGGGCACCGCATGACTGAGCTTGTGAACCACCTTGTTGCGCTCTCCCGTATGGACGAGGAGGGGCAGCCTCTAAATATGACCGATGTCGCTCTTGGAGAGCTTGTTGCCGATACAGTTGCTGAGTTTGAACCGCTTGCAAGGGAGCGGGGGAAAGCACTCACCGCCGCCGTCGAAGGGGAGATCACGTATCACGGCGACGAGGCGCTTCTTCGCAGACTGGTCGGTATTTTGATGGATAATGCCATCAAATATTGCGATCAGGGCGGCGAGATCCGCGTGTCGATTGGGAAGGGCAGACGGGTCGTTCTGACGGTCGAAAATACCTACGCGGCTGTCGGCGAGCTTGAGCTGAATCGCCTCTTTGACCGCTTCTATCGCGCCGATAAGGCAAGAAAATTCACGGGCGGCTACGGTGTTGGACTTTCAATGGCAAAGGCGATCGCAGAAAGGCACAAGGGCGAGATCACCGCCTACAAAAAGGATGCCGCACATATCGGCTTTAAGGTCATATTATAATCAAAACAAGGGCTGACGGTTTGCCGTCAGCCCTTTAACAATTTGTTTTCTGGACTTTCTCACTCTCTTGTGGTATCGTGGTGTTGCAACCCGATCGGTGCGTCTTGTCGGCAAACTTATGTACCGAAAGGAAAGCAATATGAACACAGAAGAATTATACAAGCAGTACACGCAGCTCCTGCGCGGCGCGCCCGACGTGCTGACACCGAGCAAGATCGTCCGTTGGACGCCCTTTGGCAAAAACACGGTCTATCAGCTGATCAACAGCGGCAAGCTGCGCTCGTTTCCGTATCGCGGTAGCCACATCGTCGCCAAGGCGGATCTGATCGACTATCTGGTCGCCACCGCAAACGATCCGAACGGCAAGCGCTTCCGCATAGGGGAGAAAAAGCATGGCAAGTGATTTCTCCTACCTCCGCGATCATTATCCGCAGGAGGTCACCTCGGATCAAGTGCGGCAGATGCTCCACATTAGCAAGCGAAAGTGCGCGTGGATGCTGCAAAACGGCTTTATCCGCTGTCGGGACAACGGCAAAAAGACACGGCGATATACGATCTATTTGGAGGACGTGATCGCCTTTGCCGAGGACCGCGAGCGCCACCCCGAAAAATACGTGCTGCCCGCCATTTTCTCATCGGGGCGGGGAACACCCTCGCAGAGCCCGTACCCACCCGAGCCGCCCGCTGATCTGCGTCAGTGGCTCACCTATAAATGGCGCCGCCAGCCCGATGCCTTCACGCAAAGGGAAACGGCCGAGCTCCTCGGCTACTCCATGGACGCCGTCCGCCGTTGGCTCAACCGCGGCTGGCTGCAATCCTATAAAGCCGGCGGTAAGGACATCATCCCCAAATGCTACCTCCTCGACTTCGCCGTCGACTACGGCTACCGCATCACCAAGAAGAGCGACAAGCACAAAAAACTGCTGGATGCCTTCTTCCGACAAAAAGACTAAACCCAACTCAAGGAGGGGGCGAATCGCCCCCTCCTATT
>JAGAMJ010000126.1 GCA_017624795.1 Clostridia bacterium | reverse complement strand
TATAATGGGTGTAGAGTCGGCTTTGACTTCTTTGGTATGAAAGCAACCCCCCAAAAAGGAGATCAAAATGTCAAAAAAGGATAAAGCAAAAACACGGCGCAAGCCCTTTTTCATCACGCTGATCGACCAGATCAAGCAGGACAAAAAGGCATATATCGTTTTTCTTGTGCTCTCGATCCTGATCCTTGGCGTGATCGTTCACAGCATCATCGCGCGACGCTATGAAAACCTGTTCACGGGGCTGCTGGCATCGGCGCTTTTGCTGATCCCCCCGTTCATCGAAAAGAGCTTTCGTGTCAAGCTTCCCACCACCCTTGAGATCCTTGCCTACGCCTTCGTGTTCTGCGCCGAGATCCTGGGTGAGATCGGCAACTTTTATCAGACCTTCCCCTTTTGGGATCTGATGCTTCACGCCTTCAACGGCTTTATGTTCGCGGCGTTCGGCTTTTGCCTTGTCGATATCTTCAATAAGTCCAAGCGCTTTCGCTTTGCTCTCTCACCCGTCTTCCTTGCCATCGTCGCCTTTTGCTTTTCGATGACGGTCGGCGTGATGTGGGAGTTTTTCGAGTACGCCGCCGACACACTGCTGCACACCGATATGCAAAAGGATCTGGTGCTTTCGGGCATTGATACCGTATCCCTGCCAAACGCGCTGGGCGAGAAGGTCACACATCTGTACGACATTCAAAAAAGCGTCATTTACACAGCAGACGGGCAGATCGTTGAGATGGCGGGATATCTGGACGTGGGGCTTGCCGACACCATGGAGGATCTGTTCGTGAACTTCATCGGCGCCGCCGTTTTCAGCGTGATCGGCTATTTTTACGTGAAGCGCCGCGGAAGGGGCATCATCGCGGGTCAATTTATCCCCGTCTTTTCGGGCGAGGGCGATAATACGGAGCAAAACGAAGCAGACGCCTCAACGAAAGAAACGCAACGTCAACCTTAAAAGGAGCTATAAGGATCTATGAAAAACCTCCACAGAAAGCAGGAAGGCAGTATGAATATCATCATCGTCGGCTGCGGCAAGATCGGCCAGAACCTTGCCGAGCAGCTGGACGAGGAGGGCAATAACATTACCGTGGTGGACATTTCTCCCGAAAAGGTACAGGAGATCTCTACCCGTCTGGACGTGATGGGCGTGGTCGGCAACGGCGCCACCCACGCCATTCAACAAGAGGCAGGCATCGACGACGCCGACCTTCTGATCGCGGTCACGGGCTCTGATGAATTGAATCTGCTTTGCTGCATCGTCGCACGGAAATCGGGGCACTGCCACGCGATCGCGCGTGTCAAGCAGCCCGAATACAGCACCGAGGCGTCTTACTTAAAGGACGAGCTGGGACTTGCGATGGTCATCAATCCGCAATACGCCGCCGCCGAGGAGATCGCGCGCGTTCTGCGCTTCCCCTCCGCGATGAAGATCGACACCTTTGCGGGCGGACGCGTGGAGCTGGTCAAGTTCCGTTTGCCCGTGGACAGCCCCTTGGTGGGCATGTCGGTGCGGGAAATGGCGGCACAGCTGCACCCCGACGTGCTGATCTGCACCGTAGAGCGCGACGCCGAGGCATATATCGCCAAGGGCGATCTGGTGTTTGAGGGCAAGGACGTGATCTCGCTGATCGCCTCGCCCAAAAGCGCCGCCGACTTTTTCACCAAGATCTCTTACCGCACCCGTTCGGTAAAGGACGTGATCATCGCGGGCGGCGGCAAGACCGCGCATTATCTGTGCGATATGCTGCTGCGTGACGGCATGGCAGTGAAGATCATTGAAAAAGAGGCACGGGTGTGCGAGGAGCTTTGCACCCTGTTCCCCGACGCAACGGTCATTCACGGCAACGCGGGCGATCAGGAGATCCTGATCGAGGAAGGGATCGAGCGCACGGGCGCCTTCGTAGCGCTGACCAATATGGATGAAGAAAATATTTTGCTGTCGCTGTTCGCGAAGCGCGTTGGCAAAGGCAAGCTTGTGACCAAGATCAACCGTTTTGATTTTTCGGATCTTGTCGATCAATTGGATCTGGATTCCATCATTTACCCCAAGAATATTGCGTCCGATGTGATCGTGCGCTACATACGCGCGATGAAGAACACCATCGGCTCAAACGTGGAAACGCTTTACAACGTCATCAAGGGCAAGGTCGAGGCGTCCGAATTTATCGTGAAAGAGGGATCGCTGATCACAGGCAAGCCCCTGTCGGAGCTGGCGTTCAAGAAAAACGTGCTAATCGCTTCGATCCTGCGCGGGCAAAAGGTCATCATTCCCCGCGGTCAGGACTGCATTTTGCCGGGCGACCACGTGGTGATCGTTTCCGAGCTGATGGGATTGCACGACATCACCGACGTGTTGAGGTAAAGCACTATGAATTATCGAATGATCACCTATATCCTCGGTTGGATATTGCTGTTTGAGGCGGGTTTTTTGCTCGTCCCCTCTCTAACGGCGCTGATCTACGGCGAGCAAGCAGTCAAGAGCTTTCTCCTGTCTATTGCCATTTGCGTCGTTGTCAGTGCGCTTTTGATCTTCAAAAAGCCCAAAAATACCTCGCTGCGCTCGCGCGACGGCTTTGTCATCGTGTCGCTGAGCTGGATCGTCCTTTCTCTTTTCGGCGCGATCCCCTTTATGCTCACGGGTGCGACGACCTCCTTTGTGGACGCGCTTTTTGAAACCGTTTCGGGCTTTACCACCACGGGCGCGTCGATCTTTAACAACGTCGATATCCTGCCCCGTTCGATCCTGATGTGGCGCTCCTTTACCCACTGGGTGGGCGGCATGGGAGTGCTTGTCTTTATCATGGCGTTTCTTCCTTTAAGCGGCGGACGTAACATGTACATCATGCGCGCGGAAAGCCCGGGGCCGTCGGTCAGTAAGCTGGTGCCCCGTGTCAGAACCACAGCGCTGCTTCTTTACGGGATTTATTTCGCCTTGACCTTGTTGGAGTTCGTGATACTGTTGTGCGGTGGCATGAGCGCCTTTGACGCGCTCAATACTGCCTTTGCCACTGCCGGCACAGGCGGCTTTGCTCCGCACAGTGACAGCATGAACGGCTTTTCGCCCTTTCTTCAAGTCGTTGTGGGCGTGTTTATGCTGCTCTTTTCGCTGAATTTCAGTTCCTATTTCCTAGTGTTAAAGGGCAGATTCAAAGATTCCTTTACTTGTGAGATCCGCACCTTTTTGGTGATCGTTGCCGCAGCGGTTACCGTGATCACCTTGAATATCCGCGGTATGTTCAGCACAGTGGGTGAGGCACTTCGCCACGCCTTCTTTACCGTATCCTCCATCATTTCAACAACCGGCTTTGCCACGGTCGATTTTAATCTTTGGCCCCAGCTTTCCCGTGCCATTCTCGTTCTTTTGATGTTCATCGGTGCCTGTGCGGGCAGCACGGGCGGCGGAATTAAGGTATCGCGCATCATCATTTATTTCAAAACCGCCGTGCGTGAGCTTCGCACCGCGATCCATCCAAAGCAAGTCAAAAAGATCACCATGGACGGTAAGCCCGTTGAACAAACCGTGGTGCGTTCTTCCCTTGTTTTTCTTGTTTGCTTTATGCTGGTCTTCGTTTGCTCGGTGCTGATCGTGTCGATCGACAATTACGATCTGCCCACCAATTTCACAGCGGTGGCGGCAACTATAAACAATATCGGTCCCGGTCTTAATGCAGTGGGCCCTACCTACAATTTCGCCTTTTTCTCGCCCCTTTCAAAGCTGGTGCTGATTTTTGATATGCTGGCAGGCCGCTTGGAGCTGCTTCCCATGCTGCTTTTGTTTGCCCCCACCACGTGGAAGAAATCATAACGAAAAAAGGAGCAACGTATGCCTATTCTTTCTTATGCCGATCGCATCGGCTCGGCAGACGGCAGATCGGATCGCTTTGAGGAAAGCATCTATCTGCTCGATGAAGATCTCACTGTCGTGGGGCTTCGCGAAGCCGACGCGCCCGATGCCGAAGCGCCCCGTATCGGCGATCGCTTTTTTACCCGTTTCCCCGCAAGCTGCGAGGAGCTTGATGCCCTTGACCGTATGAAGGCGTCGATCAGCGAGGACTCGCTTTTGATGCGGGCGGGAGGGCGTCCCGTGCTGATCCTTTTTCAGTTTTTCGCCCGCACCCGTCTGCTGGTCGCGGTCGTGCCGCAGGGCGACGTAAAAAGCTGTCTGGAAGCCCCCGCGGCGTTCGCCGACGTGCTGGAAGCGTGGCACGTGCAGCTGTCAGGCGAGAGCCGCGTGTCGGGTGAGCCCTTGGACGAGCAGAGCTACGCGCTGCTTTCCAAATGGATCGCGCGTATGCATCTTCCGCTGTTTTTGGAAAAGCATGAAAGCGGCAATTTTGATACGGAGGTCGCCACCGTAGCGGCGCGGCTTTCCCATATGGCAGTGCTGTGCGGCTGCCGCCTTGACTATGACCTCACGGGCTTTGGCTACGAGCCCTTTGATACGACGGACCTTGATCTTTTGACCGGCACCGCCTTTTGCGTGTTTTTGCTGGCGCACCGCATCACAAGGGACCGCGCGGTCGCACTGGAAGGATCTCGCCACGCCCACGAGGGACCCATACTGCACGCATATCTTGCCTGCGACCCCGTGGAGTGCGCCCTGCCTGAGATCGAGCAGCTGCAAAGCAAAGCTCCCGAGCGCGACGACCTGTTTGCAGTGCTTTGGAACCCAAAGAGCGTCCTTCCCTTGCAGCTGGAATTCTCGTTTTGCAATAAAGAGATCTCGGCGCAGAACGTCAAGCAAAGGGACGAGGAAAAGCACCTGCTTCCATGCTTTACTACTGTTGACGAGAAAATTCTTAAAGAGTATAGCGATCAAAAAACGCAGACTTGATGCCGTAAAAAGCATCAAGTCTGCGTTTTAATTTATTTTTCAGCAGTTTAGACCTCAAAAAGCGTGGGAATTGTCGCCGCGCGCAGCGCCTTTCGGCGCGCTTGATGGTCGGGCAAAAAGCTTGCAAGATGCGCGTAAAACGCCGCCGAGTGATCCTGATAGCGAAAATGACAAAACTCGTGAAAGATCACGTAATCGGCAAGCGCGGGCGCGACGAACAGCAGCTTTTCGTTGAGTGTGATACGGTTTTTTGCGGCGGTGCAAGAACCCCAACGCGACTTCATCCACCGAAAGGAAAGTGCGGGAAAAGCAGCAACACGGGGCGCGAAATACGGGTAGATGGCTCTTGCGCGCTCGGTGAGCACGCGGCTTGCCTCATCGCTCAAAAAGCGGCGGAACACACGCGTGCGCTCCGCGCCGTCCAGCGGATCCCTGACGGTCAGGATCAGCATACCGTCAAGGCGCCTGACGCCTTGCTTGCCCCTTTTCACAAGGAGCGTGTGGGGCACACCCTCGATCGGGATCACTTCCCCGTCGACAAGCGAAAGGGGCTCTGCCTTTCGTGCCTGCACACGCGAGCGGGCGTTTTGGATCCACGCGCTTTTTTCGCGCAGAAAATTCTCAATAAAGGTCATCGACATCTGCACGGGTGCCGAAATATGCACCGTTCCGTCCCGCCGCACGCGCAGATTGAGGCGCTTTATTTTTTTGCGTTCCAGCTCAAAGGAAAGCACTTCTTCCCCGATTTTCAGTACACGGTTCTCGATTTTTGTACCCATTACTGCTTCAATCGGTCCAGGGCGTTTTGCAAAATGATCTGCGCGGAAAGCGTGTCGATCACGCCCTTGCGCTTTTTGCCCCTGGTGTTAGTTTCATTGAGAAAGCGGCTTGCCGCCATGGTGGTCATGCGCTCATCCATCAGTGCCACGGGCAGATCGGGCGCACGCTCGGCGATCAGCTCGGCAAGGCGGCGTGCGCGCTCGGCGCGCGGTCCCTCGGTCCCGTTCATATTCACGGGCAGCCCCAGCACCACGCCAACGGCGTTATGCTCGCTTGCTGCCGAAACGATGGCGTCGGCGGTCTTTTCAAGTCCGCCGCCCGCGATATTGCCGATGCCCGACGCAAGAAGCCGCGCCGCATCGGAAATGGCAAGCCCTGTGCGCGCCTCGCCGAAATCTACCCCAAGCACGCGCCCTTTGGTCTGCTTGATCCTTTCAAAGCTCATTTCAAAGCGTCCTCCAAAAATGCCGCAAGGTCGGCAAAGACCTCGTCACGGTTGAGTTCGTTGTGCATCTCGTGCCGCCCGCCCGCGTAGAGCTTGATCGCCACGCGCTCGCAGCCCGCAGCCACCAGACGGTCATAGATCTGCCGCACACCCTTGCCGTAATCGCCCACGGGGTCCATATCGCCCGCAAAGAGCAGAATGGGCAAGCTTTTCGGTACCGTCAGCGGCCATTTTTTGCTTGAAACGGTAGAAAGCAGCGTGAAAAGCGCCTCGTAGCCCGCGGCGGTAAACTTGAAGCGGCAAAGCGTATCGTTTTTGTACGCATCG
>JAGAMJ010000125.1 GCA_017624795.1 Clostridia bacterium | reverse complement strand
CTCCCTCCGTCATGATGCAAGGCAACATGACACCTCCCTCCTCAGAGGGAGGCGAGGAGAGTAGTTTTAGCTTGAAATCATAATACCCCATAAAAATTTTTGCGGGGTGTGGGGCGCTTTTTATAAAAAGCACCCCACGGCATCCCCCCACATAAAGAGGCAAACATGGACAGAAGAAAAGTAACACTCAGCGAAAGCATTGAATTTCCCGATCAGAAGATCGTGCCGCAGAACATGGAGAAGCGGGTACGCACATCCTTTCTTGAATACTCGATGAGCGTCATCACCTCCCGTGCCCTGCCCGACGTGCGTGACGGCATGAAGCCCGGTCAGCGCCGCATCCTGTACGCGATGTATGAGGATCACCTGACCTCTGACAAGCCCTTCCGCAAATCGGCGACCACGGTCGGTAACGTGCTTGGTCGCTATCATCCGCACGGTGACGCGGCCGTATATCAGACCATGGTTCGCATGGCACAGGACTTTTCCCTGCGCTATCCGCTGATCGAGGGTCACGGTAACTTTGGTAACGTGGACGGTGACGGCGCGGCCGCTTACCGTTATACCGAGGCGCGCATGGCCAAGCTCGCCAACGAGATGATGGACGGCATTGAGAAAAACGTGGTGGACATGGTTCCCAACTTTGACTCCAGCCGCAAGGAGCCGACCGTGCTCCCCTCCCGCTTCCCGAACGTGCTGGTCAACGGCTCGGTCGGTATTGCGGTCGGTATGGCGACCAACATTCCGCCGCACAACCTGGGCGAGGTGATTGACGGCGCGGTCTACCGCATCGACCACCCCGACTGCTCGGTAGAGGAGCTGATGGCCTTTATCAAGGGCCCCGACTTCCCCACGCACGGCCTCATTTACGGCAACCGCGGCATTATTGATGCCTACACCACCGGCCACGGCCGCGTGATGGTGCGCGCGCGCTGCAAGATTGAGGACGACCACCACCGCATCGTGGTGACCGAGATCCCCTACATGGTGAACAAGAGCATGCTGGTCGAGAGCATTGCGGGTCTGGTCAAGGACAAGAAGATCGAGGGCATTACCGGCCTGCGTGACGAGTCCGGCCGTGCGGGCATGCGCATTGTGATCGAGTACCGTCGCGACGCGAACGGTGAGGTCATTCTCAATCAGCTGTACAAATACACCCAGCTGCAAGACACCTGCTCGATCAATATGCTGGCGCTTGTCGGGGGCGAGCCCAAGATCCTTTCCCTGCCCGAAATTCTGGATCATTACATCGCGCACCAGGAGGACGTCATTCGCCGCCGCACGCAGTTCGATCTGGACAAGGCGGAGGCGCGCGCCCACATTTTGGAGGGCTATAAGATCGCAAACGACAACATCGACGACGTGGTCGCGCTGATCCGCTCCACTTCTTCGATCGCGGACGCCAAGGAAAAGCTGATGGAGCGCTATGGCCTGACCGACACGCAGGCACAGGCGATCGTTGAGATGACGCTTGGCAAGCTGACGGGCTTGGAGCGACAGAAGATCGAGGAAGAGCTGCAAAAGCTGCACAATATGATCGTTGAATATAAGGGTATCCTTGCCGACGCACAGAAGATCAGGGATATCATCAAGGACGAGCTGTGGGAGATCCGCCGCAAGTACGCCGACGCGCGCCGCACCGAGATCGTTGCCGCCACCGACGACATTGACCTTGAAGATCTGATCGAGCGTCACGACTGCGTGATCACGCTTACCCACGCGGGCTACATCAAGCGTCAGCCCGCCGATACCTACCAGGCGCAGAACAAGGGCGGCAAGGGCATCATCGGCATGACCACCAAGGACGAGGACTTCATCGAAAAGGTGCAGGTCGTGCACAGCCACTCTTACCTGATGCTGTTCACCAACACGGGCAAGGTCTTTATGCGTAAGGCATATCAGATCCCCGAGGCATCGCGCACCGCAAAGGGCTCGAACCTGATCAACATCATCGAGATCGAGCAGGGCGAAAAGGTCACCGCCATGATCGCCGTGCCCGAATTTGATAATGAGAGCTACCTGACGATGGTCACAAAGCAGGGCGTGATCAAGCGCACGCTGCTTTCCGAATACGAATATCAGCGCAAGGGCGGTAAGCGCGCGCTGAACCTTGACGAGGGTGACGAGCTTGTGTTCGTGATGCACACCCACGGTGAGTGCGATCTGATCCTTGCCACGCACGAGGGCAGCGCCGCCAGATTTACCGAAAGCACCGTCCGTCCTCTTGGCAGAACGGCGCGCGGTGTGCGCGGTGTCCGTCTGCGCGAGGGTGACTACGTCGTTGGCGCCGTGAAGGTCGAGGACGACAAGAAGCTGATCACCGTGACCGAAAACGGCTTTGGCAAGCGCACCGAGTTTGAGGAGTTCCGCGTCAAGGGACGCGGCGGTCTGGGCGTCACCTGCCACAACCTCACCGACAAGACGGGCCTGCTTGCGGGCATCGCCGCCGTGGACGATAACGACGACCTGATGATGATCACCAATTCGGGCACCATCATTCGCACCCCCGTTGCCGCCATCAACACCTATTCCCGTGCGGCGGCGGGCGTGATCGTGATGCGCCTTGCCGAGGGACAGAGCATCGTGAACTTCTCAAAGGTCGCCCACGAGGAGATCGAGGAGGAAGCGCCCGATGCCGAAGGCACCGTGCAGACCGAAGCGGGTACCGAGGCGCAAAGCGCAGTCGCCCCTTCGGAGGCGCAAGCCGCAAGCACGACTGAAAATGAGTAACGCCTGCCGAACAAAGAGGATAGATCTATGAAACGTATCGTATTTTTCGCCACCTTTCTCTTGCTGATGATCGCCGCCTTTTGCATCGGCGCGTCGGCACAGATCTATGAGGGCAGAGCCCTTGACGAAGGGTATATCCGCGGCTGGGAAAACGGCGTCCCCCCCGAAGGGTATCAGGAGACATTCAAGCTTGCCGCCTATTATGACGTGCAGTACCGCCTGGACACCGAAACGGGTGTGCTTCGCATCTTTTGCGGTGAAAGGAACCCCCAGAAGATGCTGCCCTACGCCGACGGCGACTGGGTGCCGTGGACAAAAGAACACATGCGCCCCTATATCAAGACCGTCATCATCGAGGAAGGGATCCTTTCGGCGGGTATGTACTCGTTTTACAAGTGCGAAAACCTGGAAACCGTCTATCTGCCTCATTCGCTGCTGCGCGTTGACAACACCTGCTTTTACGAGTGCCCGAAGCTGCGGAACGTCTATTATGCGGGCAGCAAGGCGGATTTTGAAAGATACGTGCAGTTCGATGACGTGCGAAACTCCTATACGGGTGACATTCACGAGCGTCGGGTGCTGAATATGATCACTTACGGCGAGTCCGTTTGGGTGCGCTGCATCAATCAGGACGGCGAGATCTTTATGAATTATACCGTCGGCGGCTATGCGGTGGGTGACGAGTACGTCATCACACCGCCCGCAGCCGAGGGGCTGACCTATCTTGGCAAAAAAAGCGAGATCAGGGGCTTTTATAAGGAAAACGACAGTTCCGTGTTCGTGTTCAAGTATCGCTGCGAGCATCAGTACGAGCTGAAAAACGAAAACCAATTTTGCAGCTACGTCTGCACGCATTGTGGCTGCGGCGATCCCTCAAAGGAGGATTGGCACACGTTTGAGGTCAAAAAAGAGATCAAGCGCGGGCTGTTTCGCGACGGCGAGGTGAGCAAGACCTGCTCGGTGTGCGGACTCAAACGCTACCATTCGGAGCTGGCGTATATCTGGACGATCCTGGTGGTTGCAAGCGTGCTGGTGATCGGCACGTGCATCTTCTGCGCCGTGTTTTTCCCGCTTCGCCGCTACAAGCGCATCAAGGACCTGACGTGGTGAAATTCTAATCGCTGCAAGCATGACCGCCCTCTTTACCGTAAAGAGGGTGGTTTGTGAGAAAAGCCAACACACGACTCATAACGGAAAATCGTACAGATCCAATAAAACCCACCCCTTTTTGAAGGAGTATCTATGAAAAACAAGAAAAAGCTGATCGCGGTGATCGTTTCGGTGGCGGTGGTGCTGATCGCCCTGATCGTCACCGTGATCGTTGTGTCGGTTCGCAAGAACCGTGCCCCCGCACTTGAAACGGTGAGAGGGCGATTTGAGCAGGTGCTCGGTGCCTCTGGCGAGATCAACGAGATCTTCTGGGGCAAAGGACTGCCGACCTATCCGCGTGTCTACGAGGAGGTCGCCACGCTGCGGGCAAGCTACGGCGAGCAGACGAAAAAGCTTGCCGCCTATACCCGCAACGACGAGCGCTACGGCACTGTGGTAATCTACAAGTATTGGCTCTACTTTTCCCCGTCTGGCGGAGAGGTCGATAACGACGAGATCTTTTATGATTTTGAAAAGGGCGCGATCATTCAAACGGGCAAGCCCGACGACGCGCACAACTATCGCTTCGCCGTGCGCTCGGAAACCCCGATCGAGGGTAAAACGCCCAACGAATTTCTCGCAAGCAGTATGGACACGGGCGATCAGACCTACTACTATTACAGCATTGACGATTACGACGTAGACCGTGTGTTCATCTATCAGGATACCGACGACGAAAATTATGATTTCGTGCGCCTTGACTGTGGGTACCTGACGGTTGATGACATCAAGCTTGCCGCAGAGAAGGTCTATTCCCCGTCCTACCTTGCCTCGGTGAACGAAAGCTTATTTACGGGCATGACCACGGGCAGTGCCATGCTTTACGCCCGTTATGTAGACCAAGAGGATGCCGATAGCGGCAGCACCGCGCTTGTCAAATACAACAAGGACAAGGGCCTTGTGCTGACCGAATGGGTATACGATTTTTCGACGATGCGCATCGTGGACGGCAACGCCACGTTCGTCACGGTCGAGCTTGATCGCTATCCTGTGGGCAACGAAGGGGCGCGCGAGCGCTCTACGCAGCGCTTTTCCTTGGAAAACGGCGAGTGGTATCTCGATAGCCCAAGCTATTGATAAAAATACGGTATAACGAATCGCCCCCCGCGCTGAGCTCAGCGCGGGGGGCGATTCGTTATACCGTATTTTTATCAATAGCTTGGG
>JAGAMJ010000124.1 GCA_017624795.1 Clostridia bacterium | reverse complement strand
GATCGGGGAGGTGTTCCAATGAAACAGGGCGTTGAACTGATCGAAAAGCTCTCGCTTTGCTTTGGATCGACCTCCTGCGAGGGAGAGGTCGAAGCCGCCATTCGCGAGGAGCTTGCGGGCACGGGCGCCGTGCTTGCAACCGACCGTATGGGCAACCTCACAGCACACCTCCCCGGCAAAGAAAGCTGCCCGCGTATCCTGCTTTCCGCGCACATGGACGAGGTGGGCTTTATGATCACCCACATTGAAGATAAGGGTTATCTTCGCTTTGATATACTTGGCGGCATTGATGCCGCGGTGCTCTGTGGCAGAGCCGTGACGCTTGGGGATGAAAGCAAGCGCGTCAACGGTGTGATCGCGGCAAAGGGCATTCATCAGCAAAGCAAAAAGGAACGCGAAAAGCTGCCCGAGCTTGACGATCTGTATATCGACATCGGCACAAGCAGCCGCGAGGAAACCGAGGCACTGCTTTGCCGTGGGGATTTCGGCACGTTTGATACCCCCTTCTGCCGTTTCGGCAAGGACGGAGCATATATCAAGGGTAAGGCGCTTGACGATCGTATGGGGTGCGCCGTGCTGATCGAGGTGCTGCGCGCTCTTGACGGCAAGGATCTGCCGTTGGATCTGTGGTTTGCTTTTACCGTGCGCGAGGAGATCGGCAGATCGGGCGCGCTTGTGACCGCCAACCGCATCGCCCCGGACTGCGCTATTATTTTGGAAACGACGGCGATCGCCGACGTGGCAAAGGTCGATCCCGCTTGTCGAGTGGCAAGCGTCGGGGAGGGCGGTGTGCTCTCGCTTCTTGATCGCTCCACCATTTACGACCGCGCGCTTGTGGATTTTGCGCTTGAAACGGGCAAAAGGCACGATATCCCCGTGCAGATCAAGCGCTACGTGTCGGGTGGCAACGATGCCGCGCACGTGCAACGCAGCGGTGTCGGTGTGAAATGCCTTGCGCTTTCCGCCCCTACCCGCTATCTCCACGCGCCCGTGTCGGTCGCATCGATCAAGGACTACGAAAGCATGGTCGCGCTGGTGATCGCTATGCTGTGTGATTGGAAGGAAGGAAACAAATGATCGAAACGTTAAAAAAATTATTGCCCAAAACGCCGTCTGTATCGGGGCGAGAGGGGCATATCCGTGATATTTTGAAAGAAATGATGCGCCCGCTCGTGGACGAGGTCAGCACCGATGCGATGGGTAATCTCATCTGCCTGAAAAAGGGCGGCGGAGAAGCTCCCCGCAAGGTGATGCTGTGCGCTCATATGGACGAGATCGGCTTCATCGTGACTTTTATTGAGGAAAACGGCTATTTGCGCGTCGCCCCCGTCGGCGGCATTCATTACGGCGCTGCCGCTTTTGGCGAGGTCGTGTTTGAAAGCGGCGTGCGCGGCGTGCTCGTGTCCGAGGCAGACGTGCCCGCAAAGGAAACGCCCAAGGCAGAAAAATGCTATGTAGATATCGGTGCCGCCACCGCACGCGAGGCCGAGCGCCGCGTGAAGATCGGGGATTGCTGTGCGCTTTTGCCGCATCTCACGCGCCTTACCGCGCACCGCGTCACGGGCCGTCCCTTGGACGACCGCATCGGCTGTGCCGTGATGGTTGAGATCGCGCACAAGCTTTTGAGTCCTGCCGATGATATTTACTACGTTTTCTCGGTCCAGGAGGAGGTGGGATGTCGCGGCGCGCGTCCTGCCGCCTTCGCGATCTCACCCGATCTCGCGCTGATCTATGACGTGACGGGCACGGGCGATGAGCAGGGTGCAAAGCCCATGGCGGTAAGACTCGGTGAGGGGGTTGCCATCAAGATCAAGGATAACTCGGTGGTATGCCACCGTGCTCTGGTCGACGAGCTGCTGGATACCGCCAAGGCAAACGGCATCGCCGCACAATGCGAGATCCTGACCTACGGCGGTACAGATACCTCGTCCGTGCAGATGACGGGCTTTGGCTGCAAGGCGGGCGCCTTGTCGATCCCGTCGCGCTATATCCATTCGGGCGTTGAAATGATCGATCTGCGTGACGCAAACGCCGCGGTAGACCTAACGCTCACCTATCTTGGAGGTACAAAATGATCGAATTTTCAAAGGAGCTGCTTGCCCTTGCCGATGAGGCGGAGGCGGCGCTCGCGAGCGAATTTGACTATATCAAAAAAATTTCATTTGAGAACACCGCGCGCGTGATGGCGGCGTTTGCCGAGCATCGCGTGGATGCCGCGTGCTTTGCCCCCACCACGGGCTACGGCTACGACGATCGGGGCAGGGACGTGCTGGATCGCATCTTTGCCGACGTGATGGGCGCCGAGGCGGCGTTCGTCCGCCACAGCATCGTCAACGGCACGCACGCCCTGACGATCGGGCTGTTTGGGCTTTTGCGGCCGGGGGATATCCTGTTTTCCCTCACGGGCAAGCCCTACGACACGTTGGAGGAGGTCATCGGTATCTCGGGTGAGCGCGGAAACGGCTCGCTTGCCGATTACGGTGTCACCTACCGCGACGTGGAGATGATCGACGGCAAAACTCTTGATTTTGATGCGATCGGCGCGTTTTTGCGCTCCGAGGAGGGAGAGCGCGTCAAGGTCTGCTTCCTGCAACGCTCCAAGGGGTATCTCAATCGCAAGACGCTTACGGTGGACGAGATCGGCGAAGCGACACGCTTTGTCAAGGGTATTCGCCCCGACGTGTTCGTTGTGGTCGATAACTGCTACGGCGAATTTACCGAAACGCGCGAGCCGCCGGCACTCGGCGTCGATCTTGCCATCGGGTCGCTGATCAAAAATCCCGGTGGAGGCATGGCAGAAACGGGTGGTTACCTTGCGGGCAGCGTCCGTGCGGTGGAGCTTTGCTCGTATCGCCTCACTTGCCCCGGTATCGGGCTTGAAGTGGG
>JAGAMJ010000123.1 GCA_017624795.1 Clostridia bacterium | reverse complement strand
TCTCTGATTCTATATATCATCTCCGTGATCAACCCCGCCTTCGCCAATGCCTATAATAGCACCGTTGGCGCAGCCGTGCGCGCGTTTTTGGCACATCTGACCTCTTTTTTGCCGTTTTCTCTTGCCGAAATTTTCATTTTTTCTCTACCGTTGTTGCTCGTTTTTATCGGTATTTACGCTTATCGCTGCCGTTGTGAAAGCTGGAAAAGCACATTTGTCTTCCTCGGCTCTTTGTTATCTGTGTTCAGCATTTTCTTTTCGCTTTTCGCACTTGGCTTTGGCGTTGGGTACCACACAGATCCGATCGACGCTCGTCTTGGGATCAAAACTGAGCAGGTCAGTACCGATACGCTTTACGAAACCTCGCTCTGGCTTGTGGAGGAGGTCAATACAGCCGTCAACGGTGTGAGTTTTGGCGAGGACGGCTTTTCTGTGATGCCCTATGAGCTGCGAGAGATGAATGACCGCCTGATCGCCGCCTACGGCCCGATCTGCGATGCGTATCCGTTTATTCAGCGGCTTGACAGCAACGTCAAGCCCGTGATGGCAAGCAAGCTGCTTTCCTATACGCATATTACGGGTATTTACACCTATTTTACGGGCGAAGCCAACGTAAACGTGGCGTTTCCTGACTATACGCTTCCGTTTACCGCCGCGCATGAGTTGGCGCATCAACGGGGTATGGCACGCGAGAACGAAGCAAATTTTGTGGCATTTCTGGTGTGCGCGGCATCCGACGATCCCTATATCAGTTATTCGGGATATCTCAATCTGTTTGAATACGTGTCAAACGCGCTTTACCTGGCAGACAGCGCGCGCTATGCCGAGGTCATCGCTTTGCTTGACGAGCGTGTTATCGGTGAATTGCGCGCCTATTCCGCCTTTTTTGAAGCGTATCGGGATTCTGCCGCTGCCGATCTTTCCGACGCCGTCAACGACACGTATCTCAAATTCCACGGCAACAAGGCGGGTACTGCCTCTTATGGGCTTGTGGTCGATCTTGCCGTCGCATATCGCAAGCAAATGATATCAAAATGAATAAAAAATTTGCAAACAGTATGCAAAAAATCAACAAAAAGCGTCTGCGGCTGACCGCCGCAGACGCTTTTTTATTATTTCCCGATAAACATCTGCGTCCAATAATTTCCGCTTGCCACGTATCCCACACCGATCTGGGTAAAGGAGGCGTTCAAAATGTTGGCGCGGTGTCCCGAGGAATTCATCCACGCGCTCACCACCGCCTTTGGCGTTGTCTGTCCCTTTGCGATATTCTCACCCGCGCTTCTGTATGTAATACCGAAGCTTCTGATCATCTGAAAGGGGGATCCGTATACGGGACTTGTGTGAGAAAAATATCGGTTATCCCTCATATCCTGCGATTTGTACCGCGCCACGCGGCTCAATTCCCAATTGTGCGACAGCTCCTTCAATCCGTTCTGCACACGGATCTCATTGACCAGCCGTACCACCTCTTTTTCATAGCTTTGCACGGTGGAATCGGCGGTTGGAATATTCAAAATCTGTCCGGGATAGATCAGATCGGGATTGTGGATCTGTGGATTAGCGCTTTTCAGCTCACTTAATCCCACCTCATATTTAACGGCGATCTTCCACATAGTATCGCCCGATACGACCTTGTGCGACGTGGCGGCAGAGACATAAGTCATGCACGTTATGCCCACGATCGCTACACACAATGCAAATATAAATAGCTTTTTCACAACTGCACCTCCTTGGCTTTTGTAAAGGAAACCGTCGCCTTTTTGATCAGCCGCTTCCTTTCCTGTATCAGTATAACATACACGTACCGCCACTTTCAAATGTAAATTCAGGAAGTATGCCAGGGTATGGCATTTGACCGATCCTGTATCTTTTGCATACACTGCTCTCGAAGGATTTTTCGTTCGAAGGGGGCGGCGATATGAACAAGATCGTGGTAAGCGGTGGCAGACGACTTTCGGGCGAGATAACGGTCGGCGGCAGCAAAAATGCGGCTTTGCCGATCCTTTTTGGTGGGATCGTTACGGGCGAGAGCTGTGTTTTTTCTAATTTACCAAGGGTAAGTGACGTATTAAAGGCGCTTGAAATTTTGAAATTTCTCGGTGCGCGCATTCGCTTTTTGCAAAGCGGTGACGTGCGTGTGGATTACAGCGGCGTGCGCGCGGGCTGCGCGCCCTGCTCCCTGACCTCGGCGATCCGCGGCTCTACTTATCTGCTTGGGGCGATGCTTGCCCAATTCGGCAGAGCCGAGCTTGGGGGTGCTGGCGGCTGTGATTTCGGCGCGCGCCCGATTGATCAGCATTTGATGGGCTTTGAGCGTATGGGTGCGCGCGTGAGCTGCCTTGAAAACAGTGTGCTGATCGAAGCCCCAAACGGGCTTCACGGCGCACGGATCCCACTTGCGATGCCATCGGTGGGGGCGACCGCCAATTTGATGATCGCCGCTTCGCTGGCAGAGGGGGAAACCGTGATCGAAAACGCCGCCGCAGAGCCGCACGTGGCAGCACTTGCCGCTTTTCTTTGCGATGCGGGGGCTAGGATCACGGGCGTTGGAACCGACAGCGTTCGCGTGATCGGTGTGCAAAAGCTCTACGGCGTTCAGAATTCGATCATTCCCGATATGATCGAGGCGGGCACCTATCTTTGCGCGGGAGTTGCTTGCGGTGGGCCGGTGCGCGTGAGGGCTGTTTGTCCCGCGCATCTCACGCCCTTATTGGATACCTTTTCAAAAATGGGTGTCAAGGTCCAAACGGGCGAGGACTCGGTCACGGTCACGGCGCTTGAAAGGTATCGTTGTATCGATGTTGTCACGGGGCCCTTTCCCGCGTTCCCAACGGATCTGCAACCGCAGATAGCGGCGCTGTTTTGCCTTGGCAATCGTGCGATGGGGGAAGGGAGCGTCACGGAGCTTGTTTTTCGGTCGCGCTTTCGGTATATTGAGGAGCTGCGCCGTATGGGTGCGATCGTCAGCATACAGGATCGCTGTGCCCACATACAACCAAGCGTGCTTCAAGCGAGAAAGCTGCGCTCGCCCGATCTGCGCGGCGGAGCCGCGTTGCTTCTTGCGGCGCTTGCCACAAACGGTCAAAGCGAGATCACCAATGCCGCCACCGTCGGGCGAGGGTATGAGCATCTGGAAGCAAAGCTTCGCGCTCTCGGTGCACACATCACGGTCTTTTAATGCAACAAATCCAGGGCCCCTGCTTTTTGTAAAAAAGCAGGGGCTTTGTTGATAATTTGAAAAAAAGTCGGTAAATTTGACAAATTTTGAAAAACCAAAAATAAAATTTGGAAAATTTATAATAAAAAGTAGAATTTATAGCAAAATTCTGCTTTTGCGCAGTCAGTCCTGTTCTTTTTTGTTTGCTTTGGTCGATTTAGCACTCGTGCGTTTTAGCCGCTGCAAAAACAGACTTGAAATATCTCTTGAAATATGCTATAATGTTTCAAATACAATATTCCGTATTGGAGAGCATTATGAAACAACGACTTGCTGATTACGTTGCGGATTTTTTTGCGCAAAGAGGAGTAACTGATGTTTTTTCCGTCGTTGGCGGCGGCGCGATGCATCTAAACGACGCGCTGGGGCATCATGATTCACTGCGCGTAACATATAATCATCACGAGCAGGCCTGTGCCATCGCAGCAGAGGCATATGCTCGCTTGGAAAATAAGATCGCCGCAGTGTGTGTGACGACTGGCCCCGGTGGTACCAATGCCTTGACGGGGGTGCTTGGCGGGTGGCTTGATTCGATCCCGATGTTTATC
>JAGAMJ010000015.1 GCA_017624795.1 Clostridia bacterium | reverse complement strand
GGAACACCATCGCGATCTTACGATCCTTGGGTGCCACGTCATTGACCAGCTGATCGCCGATGAAGAGCTCGCCCTCGGTGATCTCCTCCAGACCTGCGATCATACGCAGCGTCGTGGTCTTGCCACAACCGGAAGGACCGACGAAAACGATAAATTCCTTATCCTTGATCTCAAGATTGAAATCGGAAACGGCGGTCACGCCACCGGGATATTTCTTATAGATGTGTCTAAGCGATAAGCTTGCCATTCTGTAACTCCTCCTTGGTAGGGCACTGATGCGCCCACTTTTCTAACATAATATATTATAGCAAATTCTCTATGACTTGGGAAGATGTTAAATTCCCAAAAATTAAATCCATTGCTTGTGCAATATGCACAATGAATATCCTGTTTTTATATTTTGTGTGAATAAGTGATGAAGAAGATGGTAAAAATCGCTGACCTTATTTGCGATCACTTCCCCTTCGGCGTTTTCATCGAAAGCCCGATGCGCTTCTTCTTCACGTCGACGCTCAGCACACGGACCTTGACGATATCGCCCACCTTGACCACCTCGCTGGGGTGCTTGACGAAGCGATCGGAAAGCTCCGAGATGTGGACAAGGCCGTCCTGATGCACGCCGATATCCACAAACGCGCCAAAGTCAATGACGTTGCGCACCGTGCCCGTCAGCTCCATGCCGACGGTGAGATCGGCAAGATCCAACACGTCCTCACGCAAAACGGGGGGCGCGAAATCGTCGCGCAGATCTCTGCCCGGCTTTTCCAGCTCGGCGGCGATATCCATCAGCGTCGGTACGCCGACGCCCAAGCTTTCGGCAAGCGCTGCGGCACCCTTGCTGCGGATCTGATCGGCGATGCCCGCGAGCTTTCCGTCGCGCACGTCGGCTTCGGTATACCCAAATGCCTTCAAAAGCTCGTGCGCTGCCTTGTAGGATTCGGGATGGACGCCCGTGTTATCCAGCACTTCGCGTGAGCCCGGAACGCGCAAGAATCCCGCGCACTGCTCGTATGCCTTCGCGCCGATGCGCGGCACCTTCAAAACCTCGGAGCGCGTCTTAAATTCGCCGTTTTCCTCGCGATATTTGACAATATTCTTCGCGCTGGTGGCATTGATGCCCGAAATGTAGGAAAGCAGCGAATGCGATGCGGTATTCAGATCAACGCCAACACTGTTGACGCAATCCTCTACAACACCCGTGAGTGATTCGTCAAGGCGGGCGGGCTTCATATCGTGCTGATACTGCCCGACGCCGATCGCCTTAGGATCGATCTTGACAAGCTCTGCCAAAGGATCCTGCAAGCGGCGCGCGATCGAAACGGCAGAGCGCTGCATCACGTCAAATTCGGGGAACTCGTCCGCCGCCAGCTTCGATGCGGAATAGACCGACGCGCCCGATTCGTTGACGATGATATATTTGGTGTCGACCTTCATCTCGCGCAGCAGCTCCGCGCAGAACTTTTCGCTCTCGCGAGAGGCAGTGCCGTTGCCGATGGCGATCACATCGACCTTGTGTGCGGTGATGAGGCGCTTCATGATCGCCTTGCCCTGCTCGTCACGGTGAAGATAGATCACCGCGGTATCCAGCACCTTGCCCGTCTTATCGACCACGGCAAGCTTACAGCCGTGCGCGTAGCCGGGGTCAAAGCCAAGCACGGTCTTGCCCTTGATGGGCGCTTGCATCAATAGATGCCGCAGATTATCGGAAAACAGTACGATCGCGCCCTCGCTTGCACTGTCAAACAGGTCGTTTCGGATCTCGCGCTCGACCGAGGGGGCGATCAGACGCTCGTAGCTGTCGGTGATCGCCGCCTCAACGTAACGCTTCGCGGGGCTTTGCTGGGGCTTCACGATCTCGTGGAACAAATAGTTCAGCACCACCTCGGCAGGCATACTGACCGATACTTTGAGGAACTCCTCCTTCTCGCCGCGGTTGATCGCAAGCACGCGGTGTCCCGGCACCTTGTGCACGGGCTCACTGTATTCGTAATACTGCGCATAGACCGAGTCCTCCTCCTTTGCCTGTCTGGATTCCAGCATGGCGTTGCGGAAGGTGAGGAAACGGATCTTTTTGCGGTATTCGGCATTGTCGGAAACGTCCTCGGCGATGATATCCATCGCGCCTGCCAGCGCCGCATCGGCATCACCAACGCCCTTTTCCTCGTCGATGAAGGTCGCGGCGTATTCTTCAAGCGCGGGGGTGTAGGACGGCTCTTGCGCCAGCAGCGCCTGGGCGAGGGGCTCCAGCCCCCTCTCTCTCGCCACCGAGGCGCGCGTCTTGCGGTGCGGACGGAAGGGACGGTAGATATCGTCCACCTCGGTGATGGTGTTCGCCGCCATGATCTGCGCTTCAAGCTCGGGCGTCATCTTTTCCTGCTCGGTGATCAGCTTGATGACCTCAAGCTTTCTCGCCTCGATATTCCGCAGATAGCGCAATCTTTCTTCAAGCTTGCGCAATACAACGTCATCAAGCCCGCCCGTGACCTCTTTGCGGTAACGGGAAATAAAGGGAATGGTGTTCCCTTCATCGATCAGGGCAACTGTTTTTTCGACTTGGTCTGCCGTGAGCGACAGCTCAGCGGCAAGCTTTTGCATCATGTCCATGTCCTTGGGTTCCTTTCAGTCTATACAAATTTTATTGATCACTCGGCAGCGGCAAGCAGCATCTGCTCCTCTTGTTCGGTGAGCTCACGCCATGCGCCGCGCGGCAGATCGTCGGGCAACGCCAGCGGTCCAAAGCTGATACGTTCCAGATATGTGATCTGGTTGTGCAGCGCCTCCATCATACGCTTGATCTGATGATATTTGCCCTCGACGAGCGTGATGACGCCCGACCTTTTGTCCTCGGCAAGCTCGATGTCGGCGGGCTTTGTTTCGTAGCCGTCCTCCAACGTCACACCATCGCGAAAGCGGTCGCAGTCGGTGTCGCTTAGCGGAAATTTCACACGAAACGCATACCGCTTGCTCACGTGTCGGCGCGGTGAGAGCAACCGATGCGACAGCTCCCCGTTGTTGGTAAGCAGCATCAGCCCCAACGTGTGCTTGTCCAAACGCCCGCAGGGGAACAGCCCAAGACCCGTGTAAAGAGGCGGCAGCAGCTCCAAAACGGTCGGTTCGCGCCCGTCCTCGGTGGCGCTGACGTAGCCGTCGGGCTTATTGAGCAGCACGTAGCGGTACGGCTTATAAAAGACCGCGTTGCCGCAAAAGCAAACGCTGTCCTTTTCAGGATCGACTGCCATATCGGCGCGCTTTGCGACGGCACCGTTGACGGTGATCTGCCCTGCGCGCACCGCGCGGGCGGTTTCCTTGCGCGTAGCAACAGCGCTCACGCTTAAAAGCTTATCCAAACGCACAGACGTCGCCCCCTTTCACGGCGTGATATTTAACTATATTATTTTAGCATATTTTATAGTTTCTGTAAAGAGCTTTGCAGGAAAAATGTCTGTCTGAACATTTGAACGCCAATTCTTCTTTTTTCGATTGACATCGTCTGTGGCGTATGGTAAAATGTGCTTACTTTTATAAGGAAGGAGCTTATGTATGGAATTTTCCTTCGATCTGCATCAAAATCACAAAAAGCTGCATGCTGGGTGTGAAGCACCGCGTGCTTATTTCATTCCCTATCAAAGCGACGTTGCCGCCCTTTCGCAAAGGCGCGGCGGCAGTACCTTCTTCACCTCGCTTTGCGGCGATTGGGACTTTGCATATTATAAGTCCTTGCATGAGCTTGCAGACTTCACCGCGCTTGCTTTCCCCCGTAACGGTATGGATAAAATGCCTGTTCCGCGCTCTTGGCAGACTGTGCTTGATAAGGGCTATGACACACCGAATTATACAAACGTCAACTACCCCTTCCCCTTTGATCCGCCCTTCGTGCCAGACGACAACCCGTGCGGGCTGTATCTGCGCGACGTATTCGTTGACGCGAAAACGCTTGGGACAAAGCGTGTTTATCTGAATTTTGAAGGCGTGGATTCCTGCTTTTATCTGTTCGTGAACGGCAAATTTGCCGCTTACAGTCAGGTCAGCCATATGACGAGTGAGATCGACGTGACAGACCTCTTGCAAGCGGGCGTGAATACCCTTGCCGCGGTGGTGCTGAAATGGTGCGACGGCTCTTATTTGGAGGATCAGGACAAGTTCCGTCTTTCGGGCATCTTCCGTGAGGTCTATCTGCTTTACCGCGACCCCGTCTGTGTCAAGGATATCGACGTACGTACCGCACTTTCCGATGATTTTTCACGTGCAAGCGCCAAGGTCACCTTGCTGACAAGCGGTGACTTGCACGCCACGTGGCGTCTGGAAACGCCAGACGGCTGTACCGTTGCTCTTGGCGAGTGCGATAGCAAAAATAACGCCGCCACGTTTGCCTTTGAGGTCGACGCGCCCCTGCTTTGGAGTGACGAAACGCCACACCTGTACCGCCTGTTCATCACGGCGGGCAGCGAGCATATCTGCCTTTTTGTCGGCTTCCGCGATTTTCGCATTGTCGGTCGCGTAATGCTGATCAACGGCAAAAAGGTCAAAGCGCGCGGCGTCAACCGCCACGACAGCCACCCCTATCTCGGCGCGGCAACGCCCTTTGATCATATGGTCAAGGATCTGATGCTCTTAAAACGCCATAACGTGAATATGATCCGTACCAGCCATTACCCCAACGACCCCCGCTTCGTCGAGCTTTGCGACAAATACGGCTTTTACGTGATCGACGAAACCGACCTTGAAACACACGGTGCTATCAACGTGCGGAATTGGGACTATTTCACCGATAACGCGGATTGGCAGGATGCGTATCTCGACCGTATACAACGACTGTATGAGCGTGATAAAAATCACGCCTGCGTTCTTTTGTGGTCGCTTGGCAACGAATCGGGCACGGGCTGCAATCACGTGGCGATGGCAGACTATCTGCGAGAGCGCGATCCCCGTAATCTGGTGCACTGCGAGGACATTACAAGACGTCTGACCGACGGTTATAGACATTTGGGTATTGAGGCAAAACGCGACGCGGAGCTGGATTCCCCCATCACCTCGATCGACAGCGGAATGTATATCCCCCTCTCTCAAATTGAGGGACATTACGCGAAAAACAAGCACCTCACAAAGCCCTTTTTCCTTTGCGAATACAGCCACGCGATGGGCAACGGCCCCGGTGACTTAAAGCAATATTGGGATCTGATCTACAAATACGATTGGTTCTTCGGCGGCTGTGTGTGGGAGCTGCTGGATCACGCGGTCGCAACGGGTGACAACGTTTATGCCAATCCGCATTTTATGTACGGCGGCGATTTCGGCGACGATCCGCACGATGGCAATTTCTGCGCGGACGGGCTCGTTTCCCCCACGCGCGTGCCGCACACGGGCATGCTGGAATACAAGAATGTGATCAAGCCCGTGGCACTTCATTACGAGCAGGGTAAATTAAAGGTAAAGAATTTGCGCTGCTTCACCTCCCTTTCGGATCTGGATCTCTATTGGACGCTGGAACGCAACGGCAAGGCGGTTGCCGAAGGGCGTCTGCTCAATTTGAACGTCGCACCCGGCAAAAGCCGCACCTATGCCCTGCCCCATTTCAACGCGGCTCTGACGGGCGAGTGGTGTACCCTAACCGTCAGCATCCGCCAAAGCACCTCTACCCCGTGGGCAAAGGCGGGCTATGAGATCGGCTTTGAGCAATTTGAGCTTTCTCAAAAGCAGAGCGAGGCAAAGGTGGTCGATGCCGTTTCCGAGAGCGCTATGCTTTGTGTTGAAGCAAAGAAAGACAAAATCCTGATCCGGACCGCCAAGACGCTTTACACCGTAGATCGCGTACACGGTCTGATCCGTTCGATCATTGACTGCGGCACTGAGCTGCTGACCTCTCCCATTGATCTGTGCATCTGGCGCGCGCCGACCGACAACGACCGTAAGATCCGCCGCAAATGGCAAGCGCAGCAGCTTGACAAGGCCGTGACCAAGTGCTATGGCTGCGAGATCACAGAGCAGACCGACCGCTACGTGAAAATTCGCGCGTCCCTGTCGCACGGCGGTCCTGTTGTGCGCCCCGCGCTACGCGCCGACGCCTTCTACACCTTCTTCGCCGAGGGCGGTGTGACGCTTGATCTCGACGTGAAGGTCCGCGCCTTCCCCGATTTTGACATGATCCCCCGATTCGGCGTGGAATTCCGTATGCCCGAAGGGTTTGAACGTCTTCGCTTCTTTGGCAGAGGTCCGGGAGCTTCGTATGTCGACCTGCGTAACTCCTCGATGCTTGGCGATTTTGAAACGACCGTGACCGAGCATTTTGAGCATTACGTGCGTCCGCAGGAAAATATGGCACACGCCGACACCAAGTGGATGCTTGTTTCAAATCTTGAAGGACACGGGCTGATCGCCTTGCAGACGGGGCAGGATTTCAGCTTCAACTGCGCACACTACACGGCGCAGCAGTTGACGAATACCGCGCACGACTACGAGCTTGTACCCCTCAAAGACACGGTCGTTAATCTTGATTACCGTCACAACGGTATCGGCTCAAATTCCTGCGGACCGGAGCTTTTGGAGCAGTTCCGTCTGTCCGAAAAGAGCTTCCGTTTCAGCATTCGCTTGTTGCCCGCATTCGTCAACGACGTTAACCCCTTCGATGAGGCGGGAAAGCAATAATAAAAAGCAGCGAGAGCGTGACACGCTCTCGCTGCTTTTTATCTGTGAATAAACAGTCCGCCCTCTTGTCGCTCGGCAGACCAAATGACGTGACGGGGGCATTTTTCAACGCATTTGCCGCAATCGATGCATTTGCCGTAATCGATCTCCGCCAAAAAGCCGTTGACAGTGATCGCACCCACTTCACAGACCTTCTGACACATGGTACAGCCGATGCAGCCGACCTTGCATTGCTTGGTGACGGTACCGCCCTTTTCCTTGGACATACACCCGACCCAATGGGCGCTGTCGTAAGGGATC
>JAGAMJ010000014.1 GCA_017624795.1 Clostridia bacterium | reverse complement strand
TGCTTTATCTTGAAAGGAAACGGCTATGGATTTTGAGATCAAGGGCTTTGACGGAGCCAAAATTACGCTTGAGAACGAAAAAATAACAAACGGTGTGCGTTTTTTTGACGTACATGTCGTGCTGGACGAGGAAAGGATCCCCGAAACGGTCACGATCGAATTCAGCATCCCCGATGTGGATATCTACGCGGTATGGAGTCCCGCGATCCGTTACGACAGACATCTCGGCGTGAATTGGGCAAAGCGAAAAACACCTTCCCGCCTTTGCTCCTGGATGCCCTTGCACGCACTTGTTTCGCAAAATGGCACAAACAGAATGACCGTGGCGCTTTCAGATGCAAAAACGCCCACGGCGTTGCGTTCGGGCATTTGCGAGGAGGACGCAAATTTTAAGTGGGAGATCCAATTTTTCACTGAAAAGATTGCTCCCTTGCAGGAATACCGCGCCACGGTGCGCATCGACACCCGCGATATCCCGTACTACGATAGCGTTTACGACGTTGTGTCGTGGTGGGAGTCCGAGTGCGGGTACAAGCCCGCCTACGTGCCCGAGCACGCCAAGCTCCCTATGAATTCGCTGTGGTACTCATACCATCAGCAGCTTGACGTCGAGGATATCGTGAAGGAATGTCAGCTTTCCAAGGCCCTTGGCATGGATACCGTGATCATCGACGACGGCTGGCAGACCGATGACAACAACAGGGGCTACGCCTATTGCGGCGATTGGAAGGTCGCCACCAAAAAGATCCCCGATATGAAGGGATTCGTCGACCGTATCCACGAAACGGGTATGAAGGTCATGCTTTGGTACTCGGTGCCGTTTATGGGCGTGTACAGTGAAAGCTACAAGCGCTTTGAAACCATGCTCTTGTATCAGCCGAGCAACGATTTTTTTGCACTGGATCCCAGATATAAAGAGGTACGCGATTTTCTGATCGATATCTATTCTAAGGCGCTGCTGGATTGGGGACTTGACGGATTCAAGCTTGATTTTATCGATTCCTTCATGCTGCGCGGCAAGTCGCTGGAATATGACGGGCGCCGCGACTATCAATCTCTCGAGGATGCTGTTGACGTTTTAATGACCGATATCAGCAGCGCGCTACGTGCCATCAATCCCGAGGTGCTGATCGAGTTCAGACAGTCCTACGTCGGTCCCGCGATCAGAAAGTACGGCAATATACTCCGCGTGGCGGATTGCCCGAGCGATGCGATCCGCAACCGTCAGGACGTGGTCGCGCTTCGATTGACATCTGGCAACACCGCGGTCCATTCGGATATGCTGATGTGGCATCGTGACGACTCTGTCGAGAGCGCGGCGTTGCAGATCGCCAGCGCACTTTACAGCGTGCCGCAGATCTCTGTTAAGATCGCGACACTTCCCGAGGATCATAAGAAAATGCTCGCGTATTATCTTGCCTTTTGGCGAGCGCACCGCGACGTTTTGATCGACGGTAAGCTCCTTGCGGCGAACCCCGAGTGCGCCAACAGCATCGTTTGCGCCGAGAAGGACGGAAAGGCGATCTTCACGGCTTACACCGATACGATCATTGATTGCAGCGCTTACAGCGAGATCGTTGCCGTAAACAGCTCGCGACACAGGGCACTTGTGCTGAAGGGCGCCGAGGGCAAAGCCTACCGCGTGGTGGATTGCATGGGCAACACCGTTGGAGCGGGTAAGCTTGACAGCGCGCTATGCGAGGTCGCGGTGCCGCTTTCGGGCATGGTCCTTGTGAACGCTTGATAAAAACAAAAAAGGAACGGCGCTGTAAAAAGCGGAACCCGTTCCTTTTTTTATCACGAAAGCCACGTTATGGCGGGGACGTATAGGATTTGCCGTTTCTCAATAATAACTCTTGTTTGATTTAACGGCTTGAAGATTGACTGCGTTGATTCTTATGATTGCAAAACCATTACAAAAGCCCCCAAAAACGCATACCGTTTGGCACTTAATCGGCAATATAGTCGTTATCGCGGAATTGCAGGGCGTAGAGGTCCTTATAGGTGCCGCCCGCTGCCATGAGCTGCGCGTGTGTGCCGCGCTCGGTGATGCGACCGTCCAGCACCACAGCGATCTCGTCGGCGTTGCGAATGGTCGAAAGGCGGTGCGCGACCACCAGCGTGGTGCGGCCGCGGCAAAGCTCGTCCAGCGATTGCTGAATGAGCACCTCGGTGGTGTTATCCAGCGCGCTTGTCGCCTCGTCCAAAATGAGGATCGCGGGGTTTTTCAGAAAGACGCGGGCGATGCTGATGCGCTGCTTTTGTCCGCCCGACAGCTTCACGCCGCGCTCACCGATCTCGGTGTCATAGCCCTTTTCCAGCGTCATGATGTAATCGTGAATATTGGCGCGCTTTGCCGCCTCGATCATTTCCTGCTCGGTGGCGTCCTGACGCCCGTAAAGGATATTGTCGCGGATCGTACCCACAAACAAAAACACGTCCTGCTGCACGATGCCGATATGACGGCGCACCGAGTCCACCGTCAGTGACGCAATATCCTGCCCGTCGATCAGGATCTGCCCCTCGCCGGCCTTCGGGCGGTAAAAGCCGGGCAGCAGATGGCAAAGCGTTGTTTTTCCGCCGCCCGACGGGCCGACCAGCGCCAGCTTTTGCCCCGCGCTCACGTGCAGATTGATGCCGTGCAGCACCTGCTTGCCTTCGTCGTAAGAGAAGGACAAATTGCGAAATTCGATCTCACCCCGCACGTTTTCAAGCGGCTTTGCGCCTTGCAGATCCTGTTCGGGCTGCTCGTCCATGATCTCGGTGAAGCGGCGGAAGCCGCTGACGCCGTTTTGAAACTGTTCCATAAAAGAGATCAGCGTGTTGACGGGGCTGATGAACAGGTTGACCGAAACGATGAAGGTGGAATAATCGCCAAACGAGATCCTGCCCGCGTACAAAAACAGTCCCCCCGCGATCAGGATAAAGACGTTGAATACGTCCGTGATAAACGAGGTCGAGGAGTGAAATCTCGCCATGGCGTGATAGGCACGCCCCGAGGCGTTGACGAATTCCTCGTCGCCTTTTTCAAATTTTTCAACCTCTTTTTCGGTGTTGGTGTATGCCTTCGTCACACGGATACCCGTGATGCTGCTTTCCACCGCGGCGTTGATGGTGGCGTTGCTTTTGCGGCGGTCGTTAAAGGCGTTGCGCATCGCCTTGCGGCAGAACCACGTGACCACCAAAAGCACGGGTACGCACACGAAAATGATCAGCGTCAGGATCCAATCGATGGTCATCAGATACGTGAAGGAAAGCACGATCATCACCGTGCTGATCAGCAGATTTTCGGGACCGTGATGCGCCAGCTCGCAGACCTCAAACAGATCGCTTGTGATGCGCGTCATGATGCGTCCCGTTTCGTTGTTGTCGTAAAAGCGAAAGGGCAGCTTTTCCAGATGCGCGAACAGATCCTTTCGCATTTGCGACTGCATACGCACACCGATGACGTGACCGTAATACTGCACGAAATAGCGCAAGAGCATTCGCAAAACGTAAAGCAAAAGCACGACCGCACCCGCCCACACGATGGTGGAATACATCTTTTCGGGAATGTAAACGTTCAGCATTTTGTTGGTGACGATGGGGTAGACCATGCCGATCAGCGAGATCAGCAGCGCCGCTAACATATCCAGCGCCATCATGCGCTTGTGGGGCTTATAATAGTATAAAAAGCGTTTGAGCATGGGGGCGGATTCCTTTCAAAAAAGATATCTATATTATATAACGGTATCAAAAATTCGTCAAGTGTCGCCTTGGGGCGATACGCGTGAATTTTTTTCAAAAGGGGCTTGACAAGAAATACTATGCGTGGTATAGTATTATGTGAAAGGGGGTATCGAAATGGATATTCAACTCAAACGCGGGCTCTTGGACGTTTGCGTGCTTGCCGCCATCAAGGGGGAAGCTTCCTACGGCTATCAGATCATCAAGGATATGAAGCCATACGTTGAGCTGTCCGAATCGACGCTCTATCCCATTTTGCGCCGCCTTGAAGCGCAGGAGCTGCTCACAGTCCGCTCGGCAGAGCACAACGGTCGCCTTCGAAAATACTATCACATTACGCCGCAAGGGCTTTCGCGCATACGGGATTTTAAGGAGGAATGGAAAGAGATGCTTTCTATTTACAAGTTCGTGGTAAAGGGGGATAACGAGTATGAACAAGACGGAATATCTTGATACGTTACGCAAAAAGCTTGACGGCTTGCCAAGAGAGGACGTCCTGCACGCCGTTTCGTATTACGCCGAAATGATCGACGATCGCATCGAGGACGGTATGGACGAAAGGGAAGCCGTGGCGGACATCGTGTCCCCCGAGGTTGCCGCCGCCGAAACCCTGCGCGCGATCCCCTTGCATAAATTATTCATCGCGCGTGTGAAGCCAAAGCGTGCGCTGCGCGCGTGGGAGATCCTATTCCTTGTGCTTGGCTCACCGATCTGGCTGTCGCTGCTGCTTGCCGCCGTTGCGGTGGTGCTCGGCGTTTACGCGGTGCTGTGGTCGCTGATCCTTTGCCTGTATGCCGTCGAGCTGTCGCTGATGGCTGCGGGCGTTGCGGGCGCTTTCCTTTTCGTTTTTTATCTGGCAGATCAGAGCTTGCCAGCCGCGCTGTTTGTTTTGGGCACGGGGCTTGTATCGGCGGGGCTTGTTTTCCCGATGCACGTCGCCTCGGCGAAGGCAACGAAGGGCATGGTGTGGTTCAGCAAACGGCTTTTCCTTGGTATGAAGAGCTTCTTTGTGAGAAAGAGGGGTTAAAATGAAGAAAATGAAAATAG
This sequence comes from Clostridia bacterium, assembly GCA_017624795.1. Lineage (GTDB taxonomy): Bacteria > Bacillota > Clostridia > Oscillospirales > CAG-272 > Firm-07. Next base: position 1,888 of record JAGAMJ010000014.1, on the reverse strand, counting down.
CGATGATCGTATCCGTCATCATAGTGGCAGCGGGGGTGGTGCTCTCGCTCGTTGGGCTTCTGATGATGCGCTTTGACTGGAAGCGCCTTGACCTTTCCCGCTATCAAAGCAAAAACCACGAGATCAGTGAGGATTTTAACAGTATTTCGATCGACGTTGACACTGCGGACGTGATCTTGCGCCTCTCGCAGGACGGCGTGTGCCGCGTGAGCTGCTTTGAGGACGAGCGAAATCCGCATACCGTCACCGTGCAGGACGGTACGTTGCAGATCCGCGTGACGGCGTCGAAATGGTATCATCATATCGGTTTTTTCAATTTTAATGAGCCAAGCGTTACGGTTTCTCTCCCGAAAGCCGCATACGATGCGTTGCAGATCAAGACCAATACGGGCGACGTGACGCTGCCGGGCGAGCTTTCCTTCAAAAACGCCGCGGTCGAGTGCGACACGGGCGACGTGAATTGGAGATCGGCGGTTTCTGACACCCTTTCGGTCATCACCGACACGGGGGACATTGAGATCGTGGGCGTGTCACCAAGCACGCTTTCGGCAAAGACGCAAACGGGCGATATCTCGGTGGGCGAGGGCAAGATCGCCGAGAAGCTTGAAGTGATGACTCATACGGGCGAGGTGGAGCTGTTTGCGATCGAGTGCGGCGCGCTGACGGTCGAGAGCGATACGGGTGACGTGGAGATAAAGGAGCTTTTGGCGGCGGAAACCATTTCGGTCATCACCAACACGGGTGACGTCGCGCTGGACCGCTGCGATGCGGCGGCGATCACGGTCCGCACCGATACGGGTGACGTTTTTGGCGTGCTGCTTTCCGAAAAGGTCTTTTTGACGAAAACCGACACGGGCGACGTGGACGTGCCAAAAGGCACGTCGGGCGGCACTTGCGAGATCGTGACCGACACGGGCGATATTGAATTTGAGATCAAGGGCGGCGACTAAAAAGCCGCACATCAATTTACTAAAACAAAAAAGCACCCACACGGGTGCTTTTTTTGCCCAGAGCGCAACAAAAATGAATGAAAAATAAAAATTTCATTCACGCTTGACCGATATCCACCCACTCCTTGAATTTTGAAAATCTTTCAAGCTCGGAAATGGTAAGTTCAATGGCGCTGTTACCGCTTCCGCAAGCGGGAAACACGGTGTCATATTTTTTGAGCGAAACGTCCAGATAGACGTCAACGCCGTCGTTTACGGCAAAAGGGCAAACTCCGCCTACCTTATGGCCGATCAGGGCTTCAACCTCGTCAAATGTCAGCATTTTGGCTTTTGTATTGAATTGTTGCTTAAACTTTGAATTGCTGACCTTTACGTCGCCGGCGATCACGATGACCGTGGGGATCCCGAAAACCATAAAGGATAATGATTTTGCAATTCTTGCCGGTTCACAATGCAATGCTTTTGCCGCAAGCTCTACGGTTGCGCTGGAAACGTCAAATTCCTGAACCCGCGCTTCCATATCAAATTGCTTGAAATATTCTTTCACTTTAATAACAGACATATCGTTTTCTCCTGTTTGATTTCATTTCATTATAACATAATTAGAACGGAATGTAAATAAAAAAGAACGATGGGGATTGATTTTACGGTTGGCTGGCGGTGTGGGACGGCGGCAAAGCCGCCTATTCGCTCACAACGCCAAAGGCGTTGTTGGAAGATGCCCTTGTCGCCAAAGCGGCTCCATTCGCTCCGCGAACCGCGCATCTTCCCCCCACGCCGCCCTTCGGGCTGCGTGATCTTTCAAAGCACACCCTCCGCCAACGAAAAAAAGGGCGCTCTGCGGCGCCCCTTGCTACTTTTTGTGTGGGACGCTTTGCCGCCACGCGGCAAAGCTATTCGTCAAGCAAGCGCTTTGCGCTTGCTTTGGAAGATACCCT
>JAGAMJ010000122.1 GCA_017624795.1 Clostridia bacterium | reverse complement strand
CTGCTGCTTGCTTTGATCGAGAAAAACAAACTGAATATTTTGGATATTCCCATCGCGCTGATCTGCGATCAGTATCTGGAATTTCTTGCCGAGGCAGAGGCGATGGATATGGAGATCGCCACCGAATTCCTGAATATGGCAAGTCAGCTGATGGTTTGGAAAAGCGCCATGCTGCTTCCCCACGAGGAAGAAGCCGAAAAGCCCCCGCGCTTTGACCTTTCCGATATTCTGATCCGCCACCAGCACGCCAAGGAGGCGGCGCCCAAAATGCACCCGCTGTATGCGTATTACAGCAACCGCATGGTCAAGGATACCGACGAGATCTCGCCCGACAAGACCTTTGTCGCGGATCAGCAGGTGACCGATCTGATCACTGCGGTGCGGCGCATCATTTCCTATCGCGATTCCATGGAAAAGGCAAAGACCAACTTTACCCCCATGATCAGCAAGCCGATCGTGCCCGTTGAGGGCAAGATCGTGATGATCCTGGAAACGCTTTCCACCTTCGGCACCGCCACGCTGCGCGATCTGCTGGTCGATGCGCCGTCGCTTGCCGATATGATCGCCTCGTTTATGGGTGTGTTGGAGCTGATCAAGATCAGAAAGATCCTGATCGAGGAAACCGAGGAGGCCGAAGCGGATTCGATACACGGCGAGAGCACACGCTTCTTCATCAACCCCGACGTTTCCGACGTGGAACAGATCAATACCGAGGCGGATTTTGCCTCGCTTCCGCAAGAGCAAGCGCAAGCTGTCAAGTCCAAATAAAGGAGATCGACTATGAGTACCGAAGAAAAAATACAAGAAAATACCGCCGAAAAGCAAGACGACCTGATGCAGCCCATCAAGAGCATTGAGGCGTGCATCGAGGCGATCGTTTTTGCCGCGGGATATCCCGTTCCCTACCAAAAGCTTTCCGAGGTCATCGGCATCGGCGTGCGCGAGGTCAAACGCATGACGGAACGCATCGCCAAGGAATATAACAACGATAAGCACGGCATTATGCTGCTCACGCTTGATAAATCCTGTCAATTCTGCACCAAGGAGCAATACGGCACCTATATTCGCGAGGCGCTGGGAATCCGCCGCGGCGGCAACCTGTCGGCTTCCTCGATGGAGGTGCTTGCCGTTGTGGCATACAATCAGCCCGTCACCCGTGCCTTCATCGACGCGGTGCGCGGTGTGGACAGCAACTACGCCGTGAATTCCCTGATCGATAAGGAGCTGATCGCCGCCACGGGCCGTCTTGACGCCCCCGGCCGCCCCCTGCTTTACGGCACGACCGATAAGTTTTTGCGCGTGTTCGGCCTAAATTCCCTGGACGATCTGCCCGAAACCGAAACCATTCTGCCCGACAACGGCGGGGGCGATCAGCTCTCGATCGCGGTCGAGGAGCAAAACGGCGAGTCGGAGCAAGAGGAAGAGCTCACCGCAAAGGCAAGCGAAGCTGCCGAGGAAACCGTGTAAAATAACCGAGCAACGACCAAAGAAAGGAGGAAAAGCCCTTGCCTATCCCACTGATCATCGTCGGCGCGATCCTGCTTTTTATCGCCGCCTTGCTGGCCTTGCGCATACGCATCCGCATCGTTTTGCAAAGCGATATCAGCGTTACGCTTCACATTCTGTGTTTCAGAAAACGGCTTTTCCCCCGACGGAAAACGCCAAAACGCAAGTATCTGTCCAAAAAGCGCGCCGTCAAAAATGCGCAAAAGGCAGCAAAAAAGGCAGCGAAAAAGGCGGCAAAAGAGGCCGCCAAGGAAGCGAAAAAGAAAAAGCATCTGTTTTCCCAAAAGAAAAAGCGGACGCTTGCCGAAAAGCTCGTGCTGGTGCGCGCCATCAGCGCGGTGCTCATTCGCAAAACGCGAAAGCATCTGCGGCTACACGCCGCACGCTTGCACGTGCGCGTTGCCACGGGTGATGCGGCGACCACCGCCGTTTCCTACGGTGTGGTCTGTCAATCCCTTTCCTACCTCTTGGCGCTCCTTGACCGCGTCACCAAGCTCAAAGCCGTGACGCCCGACGTGTCGGTCACTGCCGACTATCTTGCCGAAAAGCCCTCTGCCGACGTCGATCTCGTCTTCTCGTTGCGCGTCCTTGGCGCGCTTGCCATCGTGTTTGGCGCGGCAATTGCCTTTATACGTACCAAGATCAAACGAAACAATCATAAAAAACAAGCCGCCTCAAAGGTGGCAGGCGCAAAAGCGCAGAAAGGAAACCGTCATGGCTGATGAAAACAAGCTGCAAGAAATGATCCGCACCTCCCTGGAAAGCATTCGCGCGATGGTAGATGCCAACACCGTTGTGGGCAATCCCATTGAAACGCCCTCGGGCACCACGGTGATCCCGATCTCCAAGGTGTCGGTGGGCTATGCCTCGGGCGGACTTGACTCCAAGAAGATCGAGGAAAAGAAAATGTTTGCCGGCGGCGGCGGAACCGGGCTTTCGGTTCAACCCGTTTGCTTCCTTGCCGTGCATGCCGACGGCACCGTTGAAATGCTGCCGCTGGGCACTCAGGGCGCACCCGATTCGGTCGAGCGGATCGCCTCGCTGATCGAAAAAACGCCCGATATCCTTTCCAGGATCAAAAAGCTTTTCTCCAAGAGAAAGAAGAAATCCGATGCAGAAGCCGACGGCGACGATCCCCTTGACGCCGTGGTCGAGGCAGCCGCAGAAGCGGCAGCCGAGGCGGCTGCCGAGGTGTTGGACGAACAGAATTAAGGCATAATCGCGCGCCTGCCCCCATATAGTTGTAGCAGTTAGCTTCCCGGAGGTATTTGCGTGCAAAAAAAGCGCCTTTTTTATACCGTTCCCTGCCTTTTGGCAATTCTCTTTTGTCTGCCGACCTATGCCGCGGCAACGGGCATCGGCTCTGCCCTGCCCCTTGATGCGGAAAGCTTTTTGCTCATGCCAGAGGGCGTAGCAGCCGCAACGGCGGCTCCAAAGACAAGTGCCGCCTCGTACGCGCTGCTGGATCCCATTGGCGGTGAGCTGATCGCCGCAAAGGACGCCGACACACGCCGCCCGATGGCAAGCACGACCAAGATCATGACAGCTTTGATCGTTTTGGAGCGTTGCGATCTTGAAGCAACTGTCACCGTGGACCAAAGGGCGGTGGGAGTTGAGG
>JAGAMJ010000013.1 GCA_017624795.1 Clostridia bacterium | reverse complement strand
CTCTGGCATATATCACCAAGGAGGATGTCGTTTCCAAGTTGTTTAACGAGATCGCTCCCAAGTACGAGTCCCGCAATGGCGGTTACACCCAGATCTTCAAGATGGGTCCCCGCCGTGGCGATGCCGCTGAAATGGCTTTGATCAAATTGATCGAGGACTGATCTAAACGCAAAAAAGCACCCACATATGTGGGTGCTTTTTTGCGTTTTCACCTAAAAAGCCCCTCTTGATTTTGTCAAAATAATGTGATATAATATATTCTGTATAATTATGTCTGCGTAAGCGGAAATATAGGAGGTTTTCAATGGAGCGCGTTTCAAAGGAAAACTATTATCTGGATATTGCACAGACCGTTGCTGAGCGCAGCACCTGTTTGCGCCGCAAATTCGGTGCCATTATCGTCAAGAACGATATCATTGTTTCGACCGGCTACAACGGTGCGCCCCGCGGGCGCAAGAATTGCAGCGATCTGCAATTTTGTTTTCGCGATAAGATGAATATTCCGCGCGGCGAGCGCTATGAAATGTGCCGTTCCGTGCACGCCGAGCAGAATGCAGTGATCGCCGCCGCGCGCGAGCAGATGCTGGGTGCAACGCTTTACATGGCTTGCGTAACGCCCGATGACGGAGAGATCGTCGGCGGAATGAATTCCTGCATGATGTGCAAGCGCGTTATTTTGAACGCAGGCATTTCCAAGGTCGTGGTACGGGATACAAAGACCGAGTACCGTGTGATCGACACACAGGAATGGATCGAAAATGACGATTCCTTGTCGGGCCAATTTGGGTATTGATATGAAAAAATTTTTGCTTTTGCTGCTGCCCCTTTTGCTGTTGCTTTCTTCCTGCTCTGACGTGCGGAAATTTGAGCGCGACGCAGATGGGTACGGCTACACCGACGAAAAGTCGGATCTGCACTATATCGAGCTGGACGCTGCCTTCGAGCCCGCAAGCGCGGGGGAGGTTTGGGCAGAGTACAAGAACGAGGAAACGGGGAAAACACGCACCTTCCGCGCGATTCCCGAGCTTGAACCGACACGTTTTCTCACCGATGAATATCTGAACGTGTACTATGCGGGCGATACGCCCCCCGATGCCGCAAGCTGGGAGCTTTCGATGATCCTTGTATGCAAAGAGGACGCCATCGGTGTGGAGGATTTCCGCTTTACGGCAGAGCAGGCGGAAACCGTCAATGCCATTCGCACCCTGTGGTTTGAGGGTGCGGGCGATGACGTATTGCCCTTTCAGAGTGCCGACTATAAGAGGCGGATCAAATTGAGCTGTGACGCATACCCGAACTTACTGTATAGCTTCTCGTTTTTGGCGTATGACAGCGGTGAGGCATATTTTTACGATGCAAGCAGCCGCCGCACCGTGGCTGTGCCCGATGCCTTGGCGGCGTTGCTTCGCCCTGCCGAAAATACGGAGGGCTGATATGACCAATACAAAAGCTTGTGCTTTGAAAACACAGACCGAGGTCCTTGAAAAGCCGCACCGTGTGCTGTTCGTTTGCACGGGAAACACCTGCCGCTCGCCTATGGCGGCGGCGTTATACAACGATATGATGCGTCCCCGTGAGGTTTGCTCCGCTTGTGCCGATGATACGGTCAAGGGGACGGCGCTGGCTTTTTCAGCGGGGCTTTACGCACACGACGGAGAGCCGATCTCGGAAGGTGCGCTGACCGTGCTTCGTGAAACGAACGTCGCCCCCATTCCCGAAAACGACTACACCGTTCACCGCGCGCGTACCGTTACAAACGATATGATGGAGGAGGCAGACGAGGTGATCGCCATCAGCGCGGCTCACGCGATGGAGCTTATGATGCGCTTTCCCGAGCATGTTGGAAAGATCAAAACACTGCCAATGGACGTTTCCGATCCATACGGTCGCGGGATCGAGGCATATCGCACGTGCTTGATGCAGCTGCGCTATTGCTTGCGGCTCTGCGCACCAAGCGAGGGTGAGCTATGAGCGTGATACGTTTGGAGCCGCGTCTTCTTTCGGGCGTTGCCGCCCTTGAAAAAGCCGTATTCAAAAGCCCTTGGAGCGAGAAGTCATTGGAGCTTCTTTGCAGCAAAACTGCTTTTGGATTTGCCGCTTTGGAGGGGGACGTTGTCATCGCTTACGGCGGTATGCTGACGGTCCTTGACGAGGGGCAGATCACCAATATCGCCACGCACCCCGACTGTCGCAGGCAAGGGCTTGCGGCAAGAGTGCTTTGCGCGTTGCTTGACGAGGCGCGTGCGCGCGGTATTGCTTCGGTGACGTTAGAGGTGCGCATGTCCAATGCGGCAGCCATCGCGCTGTATGAAAAATTCGGGTTTGTGGTCGTTGGCAAGCGACCTCGCTTCTATACCCAGCCAACAGAGGACGCGCTGATCATGCAGTTGAAAACGAGCGGTCAGAATACGCCTTAAAGCTATGCTTTTTAGTGCTTTGGGCGTTTGCCGCGCAAAGCTTTAACATCGAAAACGGAGATCATTCATGTATATTCTGGGAATTGAAAGCTCCTGCGACGAAACCTCGGCGGCAGTCGTTCGCATGGAGGAGGGAAAGCGAGAGATCGCTTCCAATATCGTGGCATCGCAGATCGAAACGCACCGTCTGTACGGCGGTGTGGTGCCCGAAATTGCCAGCCGCGCACACATCGAGGCGATCACGGCGATCACGCATCAGGCGTTGGACGAGGCGGGCGTTGCGCTTGCCGATATCGGTGCCGTGGCAGTGACTGCCGCGCCGGGATTGATCGGCGCTTTGCTGGTGGGCGTTAATTTTGCTAAATCGCTTGCTTTTGCCAATCACATTCCGCTGGTGCCAGTCAATCACGTCAAGGCGCACGTTGCGGCGGCATATCTTGCCGATCCCGCATTGGAGCCCCCCTTTCTTGCGGTGGTTGTTTCGGGCGGGCATACGTCCTTGTTTGAGGTCAGAAGCGATACTGATTTTGTGCCGATCGGCGCGACGCGCGACGATGCGGCTGGCGAAGCGTTCGACAAGATCGGACGTGTGATCGGCTTGCCGTACCCGGGCGGTGCCGCTTTGGACAAGCTTGCGTACGAGGGGGATCCCAAGGCGGTCAAGCTGCCCTCGCCCGCGCTTTCGGGGAATACGCTGGATTTTTCTTTCAGCGGGCTCAAAACCGCGGCGCTCAATTATATCAACACCTGTCAGCAAAATCATGTCGAGGTGCCGCGTGCCGACCTTGCCGCCTCTTACACGCACGCCATTGTGGAGGGGATCGCCGCCAAGACCGAGCAAGCGCTTCGTGGCGGTGCGTATAAAACCGTCGTGCTTGCGGGCGGCGTTGCCGCAAATTCGCATTTGAGAAGCCGTCTTGCGGCACTTGTTGAGGCACACGGCGCCCGCCTTTCAGTGCCTCCGGTCGCGCTTTGCGGCGATAACGGTGCTATGGTTGCGG